>CALMLJ010000570.1 GCA_937868025.1 uncultured Acidimicrobiaceae bacterium | reverse complement strand
CAGCGGGGCGGGTTCGAGCGGCACCATGCGGATCTCGTTCGCGAACATCTCGACACCGTGCAAGCGGCCGCGGATGGTGCTGTTGATCGTTTCCAGCGGAATGTCGTGGTCGATCTCGAGGCATGGGCCGGCGAACGAACCGTGGACGCGGCGTACACCGTCGAGCTGGGAGAGCGCGTCGATGGTCTCGTTGAAACACGTGGGACAGTTCGCCCCGTCGATCCGAACCGACGTCTGCATGGTCGCCTTCTTTCATCTCAGCGAGGTGGAGGCCTCCGATTTGACGGGGGTCGCGCCCCTCCTCATCGTCCACCCTACTCCGATCCCACCAATACTTCTATTGTCCACTAGATAAATACAGCCGGCGGGGATCGGCGGCTCAGTCCCGAGTGAATCGCAGTCGCTTCACGACGTCGACAACGTCGGGTTCGGTGTCCTTCCCGTACGTCGCCGGGAGGACACCGCGGTGCCCGCAGGGCATCGTGACCGCGAACAGGACCGCCTCGTCCGCTGGATCACTGGGCCCCTCGAAGCGGTACACAACGTCGACCACGACGTCCTCCGGGGCGGCCCAGCATCGACAGCCGTCGCAGCGCAGCCCGGCATCGCTGACGGAGAGCTGCTTGGCCCAACCCGCCGCCTCCAGCTGGCGCATCCGGTCGGCGAGCGTATCCATCGGGCCGGTCATGTCGCGACGTGACAGCGCAGGCGGCAGGCCCCGCGACGGGGATCGCGGGGCCTGAGTTCGTCGATCACGATGCCACCGAGCTGCTCGGCGGCGCCGTGGGCGAGACCGAGGTGCAGCCCGCACACCGTCTCGGGGTCAGCCAACGCCGTGGTGGCGAACGGGCAGGCGCCCAACACGATCTCGACCTGATTCCCTCGCCGCTTGGCGGTCGGCTCGAACCCGTGTCGTTCCATGGCGTCGACCAGCCCGACGACCGGATCGGTGGTGTCGCGCACTGCGGCCGGCACCTGCCGACCAGCTCGGCGGCCAACTTCGACAGGTGAGTCCCCGGTCCGGATGATCTCCGACAACAGCAGCGACAGTCGCTCGTACGGGCCGGTGACTCCCCACCGACTCTCGGCCGCAGGGTCCACCGTGTAGACGAGGCGCGGCCTGCCACGCCCGACCCGTGGCGCCCTCGCCTCCACCACGAGTCCAGCGTCGACGAGCTTGGCGAGGTGCTGACGGATAGCGTTGTGGTGGAGCCCGAGGTGGTCGGTCAGTTCGACCACGTCGACCGGACGACCTGCGTCGACGATGTAACGGAACAGCTCGTGGCGCGTCGGGTCACCCAGCGCTCGGGCCTGGGTCTGCAGCGCACTCATCGGCCCGTCACCACGCTCACCACCGAGATCACCAGCAGCGCGACCACGACACCAGCCATCAACAGGTTCGCCTTCCACGTGGGATGTGACGGCGTCACGATCGGCGCTCCGTTCCGTCATCTGCCCCGATGCCCGGGGCGTAGGTCCAATCGGGCTGCTTGCGCCAGAACGACTCGTCGTAGACGGCCCGACCATCGGCCAGGTCGATCAGCTTGGGAATCGGCAGGCGTCGTGGACGGGGGCACCGTCCGAGCTCGATGTGCTCGGCGAACTCCTCCGGGAACGCGCGCAAGATGCTCGACACGACGATCCGCTCCTCCATCGCCAGATAGCAGCGACTCCCATCGGTGACATGGCCCAACCACCCGGTGATCGCATCGAGATCCCCTGTGTCGCCGACGCCGGTCTCGATGCGTTCGAGATGCTCGGTGATCGCGCTCGAGCCCAGCTTGCACGGCGGACACTGACCGCATGACTCGATCGACAAGAACCGCGAGAAGCGATATGCCGCGTCGACCATGCACGTCGTGTCGTCGTAGACGATGAACCCCGCGGACCCCATGCCGCTCCCGATCGCCTGGAACCCCTCGTAACTCACCGGAACATCGAGATCCGCAGCGGTCACGACGGCGTTCGCGACGCCGGAGAACACCGCCTTGACCGACCGTCCCTCGGCCAGCCCACTCCCGACCGCGTCGATCACGTCCCGCAACGACGTGCCCATCTCGACCTCGCCGACATCGGGGGCGACCACGTCGCCGACGACGGTCGCAACGACGGTGCCGGGCGACTCGACGGTACCCATCGACCGGAACCACTCCGCCCCACGGGCCAGGATGTGCGCAACAGTGGAGAGTGTCTCGACATTGTTGACGAGCGTCGGGTTCGAACCACCCCCGCCGCCGCTCCTTCCGGCTTCGGTGTCGTGGGACTGCCAGCCCAGTTGCGGTGCGGTCGCGAACAACCCGTGCAGGTACGGGGGAAGCCATCGCGGCAACGGCTCGTTGCCCTCGATCACCTCCAACATCGCCTTCTCCTCACCGAACAGGTACTCCTCCGGTCCGACCACGATCGTGACCTTGCAGTCACCACACAGCCCTGCTGACTGAAACTCCTGCACCGCACGAGTGACCGCGTCGATCTCGCGCGGGAAGCTCGCCTTCAGACAGACGAACGCCTCCGTCGCTCCGATCGCGAACGCAGCGATCGCCAACCCCTCGACCAGCTGATACGGATTCGCACGCAACAACGCGCGGTCCTTGAACGTGCCCGGCTCCCCCTCGGCACCGTTGCACACCAGGTATCGCCGGCCGCCTGTCTGAGCAGCGACGCCGGCCCACTTCTGACCGGTCGGGAAGCCACCACCGCCGCGACCGCGCAGCCCCGACTGCGTCACCAGATCGATCGTGGCCTTCGGACCCAGCTCATGAGCGCGGTGGATGCCAGATCCGGCGACGCCGTTCGCGAGGTAGTCGTCGATCGAGACGATCGGGTCCGTCGGCAACAGGAACGTGGTCATCTGGGGTCCTCACCGGGGTGCGGTCGACAAACGAACACCGTCATCGCTGCACCACACCATCCAGACTACCTCTCCTATACTTCCGTTCACGGCTAGAAGAATGAGGTGAGATGTTGGAGAGTCAACCCGTCGAGCTGATCGTGTACGGCGACTTCAACTGTCCCTTCAGCGCCCTGGCCAGCGCCCGTGTCAGCAGCCTCGAACGAATCGGTGCCGTTCGCGTCGACTGGCGAGCGGTCGAGCACGCCCCCGACCTCCCACCCGCGGGCATCG
>CALMLJ010000569.1 GCA_937868025.1 uncultured Acidimicrobiaceae bacterium | reverse complement strand
CTCATCGGCGCCACGACCGAGAGTCCGTGGGCCACGGTGAACCGTCCGCTCCTGTCGAGGACGACCGTCCTCGAGCTCAAGCCGCTCGACGAGGCGACGCTCGGCGCCCTCGCCGACCGGGGTCTGGCGCTGGTCCACAAGGAGCTGTCCCCCGAAGCGCGACGCATGATCGTGGGATCCGCCGACGGTGACGGGCGGCGCCTGCTCACCGCGGTCGAGATGGCGGCGGACCTCGCTCCGGCGGGCGTCATCGACGAGGACACGATGACCGCCGCGCTCGGTGCCGGGATCGGCCACTACGACCGCGGCGACCACTACGACGCTGCGTCCGCCTTCATCAAGCACATGCGGGCCGGCAACGTCGACCAGGCGGTGGCGTGGGTGAACCACATGCTCGACGGTGGTGAGGATCCCCGCTTCATTGCCCGCCGTATGGTGATCTTCGCGTCGGAGGACGTCGGATTGGCCGACCGGTCCTCGCTGCTCATCGCCACCGCGGCGGCCAAGGCCACCGAGTTCGTGGGCATGCCCGAGGTCCGCTACAGCCTCACCCACGCCACGATCGTGCTGGCCCGTGCACCCAAGTCCCGCGAGGTCGGCGAGTACATGGCCAAGGCGCCGACCATCACCTTGGAGCCCCCGCCCGGGGCCTAGCGTTCCCGCCATGTCCGGCACCGATGTCGTCCTGGTCGCACTGACCGTCGTCTGCCTCCTGGCCGTCGCTGCGCTCGCCGTGACGGTGGTGCAGCTGCGTCACGTGGTCGGGCGGCTCCACCGGGAGCTCGAGCAGTTCACCGAACGGGCGGTGCCGGCAGCGACCGACCTGTCGGCGTCGGCGCAGCTGGCGGCCCACCAGGTCGACCGGCTCGAGAACCTGCTCGACGTGGCGTCACAGGTGACCGACACCATGGACCAGGCGACGGCCGCTACCGTCCGGGTCCTGTCGAGCCCGGTCATCAAGACCGCGGCCATCGCCCGCGGCACCCGCAAGGCGGCCCGACGACTCAAGAGCGCTGAGGGGACCTGATGTTCAAGCGAGTGATCTGGATGGGAATCGGCGCCGCCGCCGGCTCGGCGGGCACGATCTGGGCCGAACGCAAGGTCAAGACGCAGATCGACCGCGTGAGCCAGTCCGTCGCCGACAAGGCGACCGTGCAGCACGTGACCGGTGTCGCCCGGGACCGCATCGTCGATGTCCGTGACACGGTCGTCGCTGCGGTGAGCGAGGGTCGGAGCGCCAAGCAGTCCGCCGAGTCCGAGATGCGTCAGAACGTCACCGAACGATGGGGTCGCCACCGACCTGCCGGCTAACAGGTTCGTGTCCCCGCCGGCCGCCGGTAGGATCCGGTCACCATGCGCGCCAACGAACTCCGCCACGCATTCACGACGTTCTTCGCCGAGCGGGGTCACACGCCGGTCCCGTCGTCGGGTCTGATCCCGCTCCACCCGAGCGCGCCGATGTTCACGAACTCGGGGATGATGCAGTTCGTCCCCATCTTCTTGGGTGAGGAGCAGGCCCCCTACGACCCGCCCCGGGCCGTCACGGTGCAGAAGTGCGTGCGTGCCGGTGGCAAGCACAATGATCTCGACGCCATCGGTCGCAGCCCCCGGCATCTCTCGTTCTTCGAGATGCTCGGCAACTTCAGCTTCGGCGACTACTTCAAAGAGGGCGCCATTCCGATGGCGTGGGAGTTCGTCACCGAGGTGCTCGGTATCGACGGCGACCGCATCTGGGTGACCGTCCATACGAGCGACGACGAGGCCGAGGACATCTGGGCCGACCAGGTGGGCTTTCCCCGCGAACGCATCCAGCGCCTCGACAAGGACAACTTCTGGGAGATGGGCGAGACGGGCCCCTGCGGGCCGTCGTCGGAGCTGTTCTACGACTACGGCGCCGAGATCGGTCCCGACGGTGGCCCGGCCAACCCCGAGGCCGAGCACCGATTCGTCGAGATCTGGAACCTCGTGTTCCCCCAGTACTTCCGCGGCGCGGACGGTCAGCTGAGCGATCTCCCCAAGAAGAACATCGACACCGGCGCCGGTATGGAGCGCATCCTGGCGCTGATGGCGGGCAGTCCGTCGCTGTACGCCGCCGACGTGTTGTCGGTGCTCGTCGACGAGGCGCAGCGGGTCACCGGGCATCGGCTCGGCGAATCCGAGATCACCGATGTGGCCCTCCGCCTCATGGCCGACCACACCCGCACCATGACGTTCCTCGTGTCCGATGGGGTCATCCCGTCCAACGAGGATCGCGGCTACGTCCTGCGCCGCATCATCCGGCGAGCCATCCGCTTCGCGTACGTCACCGGCGTCGAGCGGCTGGTGCTCGGCGAGATGATCGACCGCTGCATCGGGGTGATGAGCGACGCGTACCCCGAGCTCATCGGCAACCGCGACCTGATCTTGTCGACGATCGAGCGGGAGGAGGCGAAGTTCCGCCAGACCCTCAAGACCGGTTCGTCGCTCCTCGACAGCGAGCTGTCGGCGCTTCCGGCCGGCGGCCGGCTCGACGGCGAGGTCGCCTTCAAGCTGCACGACACCTACGGCTTCCCCCTCGAGGTCACCCAGGAGTTCACCGAGCTCGGTGGCTACGAGCTCGACGTGGCCGGCTTCGAGGCCGCCATGGCCAACCAGCGGGCCAACTCCAAGGCGGGCGCCAAGGCCACCGGCGTCGCCACCGACGCCGAAGCCGGCGAGTTCCGGGCCGTCCTCGACGAGCACGGCCAGACGACGTTCGTCGGTCGTGAGGTCGACGAGTCGCCGGCCCGGGTCATCGCCACGGTCGGCAACACGGTCGTGCTCGACGTCACGCCCTTCTATGCCGAATCCGGCGGCCAGATCGGTGACACCGGGTCGATCTCGTGGGACGGCACCACGCTCCACGTCATCGACACCACCTACGCCCTGCCCGGGCTGGTGCGTCACGTCATCGCCGCCGGCGACGCCGACGCCCTCGCGGGCCTTGCCCCGGGCACGGTCGTCACCGCCACCATTGATGCCGATCGGCGCAACGCCATCCGGCGCCACCACACCGCCACCCACATCCTCCACTGGGCGCTGCGCAGTGTGCTCGGCACGCACGTCAAGCAGCAGGGTTCGTGGGTCGGTCCCGATCGTCTGCGATTCGACTTCAGCCACTTCGAAGGCCTGACGCCCGACCAGATCGTCGCGATCGAGGATCTCGCCAACCGCGAGATCCTGACCAACGCCCCGGTGTCGCACGAGGAGATGACGAAGGACGAGGCGATGAAGCTGGGAGCCATCGCGTTCTTCGGCGACAAGTACGGCGACACCGTGCGGGTGCTGCAGGCCGGTCCGAACTCGATCGAGTTCTGCGGCGGCACCCACGTGCAGCGCGGGCTCGGTGACATCGGCCCGCTCAAGATCGTGACGGAGACGTCGATCGGCTCGAACATCCGGCGTCTCGAGGCCATTGCCGGCCTCGAGCCCATCAAGCTCATCCGGTCCGAGGAGCGCACGCTGTCCGAGGTGGCGGCGACCCTCGGGGTCCCGGTGGGCGACATCGCCGAAGGCCTGCGCAAGCGACTCGACGAGAACAAGGCGCAGAAGGCCGAGATCGCCGCGCTGCGTCGCCAGGTCGCCCAGGCCAGCGCCGGCGACCTCGTCGACGCTGCCGTCGACGGTGTGCTCGTCGCACGGATCGAGTCGGAGACCCGCGACGAGGTCCGCGATCTCGCCGTCTCGCTCCGCGATCGCCCCGGCATGCGGGCCGTGGTGCTCATCAGCTCGCCGGGTGGCAAGGGGGTCGCCGTCGCCGCGGCGGTCGATCCCGAGAGTGGGCTCAACGCCGGTGAGATCATCGCCGACGCCGTGAAGGCGGTCGGCGGCGGTGGTGGCAAGGGCGAGCACCTGGCCACCGCCGGTGGTCGCAACGCCGACGGCATCGACGAGGCCCTGCAACTCGCCCG
>CALMLJ010000568.1 GCA_937868025.1 uncultured Acidimicrobiaceae bacterium | reverse complement strand
CTGGCCCAGCTGATCCACGACCTCAAGAACTCGAACCCGGCGGCGCGTGTGCACGTGAAGCTCGTGGCCGAGGTCGGGGTCGGCACCGTCGCCGCGGGCGTCGCGAAGGCCAAGTCCGACGTGGTGCTCATCTCGGGCCACGACGGTGGCACCGGCGCCTCGCCCTTGACGTCGCTCAAGCACGCCGGCGCTCCGTGGGAGCTCGGGTTGGCCGAGACCCAGCAGACGCTGTTGCTCAACGACCTCCGCGACCGCATCGTCGTGCAGGCCGACGGCCAGCTGAAGACCGGCCGTGACGTGATCATCGCGGCGCTGCTCGGCGCCGAGGAGTTCGGGTTCGCCACGGCGCCGCTCGTCGTGTCGGGCTGCATCATGATGCGGGTCTGCCACCTCGACACCTGCCCCGTGGGCGTCGCGACCCAGAACCCGCTCCTGCGGGAGCGCTTCAGCGGCAAGCCCGAGTTCGTCGAGAACTTCATGCTGTTCATCGCCGAGGAGGTCCGCGAGCTCCTCGCCGAGCTGGGCTTCCGCACGCTCGAGGAGGCCGTGGGTCACGTCGAGCGCATCGACGCCGAAGCCGCGATCGACCACTGGAAGGCGTCGGGTCTCGACCTGTCGCCGATCCTGCACCTGCCCGAGCTGGCGAAGGGTGCGTCGCGGCACAACACCACGACCCAGGACCACGGGCTCGACCGTGCCCTCGACCGCTGGCTGATCGAGGGCGCCCGCCCGGCGCTCGACGACGGCCAGAAGGTGCGGCTGCGGCACACGATCCGCAACGTCAACCGCACCGTCGGCACGCTGCTCGGTCACGAGCTGACCAAGGTGTACGGCGGCGACGGCCTTCCCGACGACACGATCGAGGTCGATTTTGTCGGGTCGGCGGGCAACAGCTTCGGTGCGTTCCTGCCCCGCGGCATCACGTTGCGCCTCGAGGGCGACGCCAACGACTACGTCGGCAAGGGCCTGTCGGGCGGCCGCTTGGTCGTGCGTCCGCCCGCCGACAGCCCGTTCGTGTCGGAGGACAACGTCATCGCCGGCAACGTGATCGGCTACGGCGCGACCGCCGGCGAGATCTACCTGCGGGGCCGGGTCGGCGAGCGCTTCTGCGTCCGCAACTCCGGCGCCACGGCGGTCGTCGAGGGTGTGGGTGACCACGGCTGCGAGTACATGACCGGTGGCCGGGTGGTGGTGCTCGGCGAGACCGGGCGCAACTTCGGCGCCGGCATGTCGGGCGGTATCGCCTACGTGTACGACCCCGACGAGCGCTTCGTCGCCCTCCTCAACGGCGAGATGGTCATGATCGAGGAGCTCGACCAGGGCGACCGCGACTTCCTCGAGATCACGGTCGGCCGACACGTGGCCGAGACGGGCTCGGAGGTCGGTCGCAAGATCCTCGAGGACGTTCCCGCCAGCCTGGCGGCGTTCCGCAAGGTCATGCCCCGCGACTACCGCAAGGTGCTCGATGCCATCGCGCTCGCCGAGGCCGAGGGCCGCGACGTCGACGAGGCGATCATGGAATCGGCCCGCACATGACGCACATGACTCACATGACGCACCCGACGGCCCTGACCTCACCCGTTCTGTCCTGCGATTCCGCCCCTGGAGGGGCGGATCTGCAGGACAAATGCAGTGCTCTCATCGAAGGATTGACGATTCATGGGTAAGCCCACCGGATTCATCGAGCACGGCCGCGAGCTGCCCCAGCGCCGCCCCGTTCCCGTTCGCCTACGCGACTGGAAGGAGGTCTACGAGGAGTTCCCCACCGACCACCTCCAGGTCCAGGCGAGCCGGTGCATGGACTGCGGGATCCCCTTCTGCAACAACGGCTGCCCGCTCGGCAACATCATCCCCGACTGGAACGACCTCGTGTACCGGGACCGTTGGCAGGCGGCGATCGAGCGGCTCCACGCGACGAACAACTTCCCCGAGTTCACCGGTCGGCTCTGCCCGGCGCCGTGCGAAGGCGCGTGTGTCCTCGGCATCAACCAGGA
>CALMLJ010000567.1 GCA_937868025.1 uncultured Acidimicrobiaceae bacterium | reverse complement strand
CTTCGCTCGGAGGGCGACCGCGTCTGCGCCGAGCTCGCCCGTCGCAGCATCGCCCACGGACTCAGCTCCGCAGTCAAGATCTCGACGATCTTCCCCCGAGAGATGGCCGACACCGCACTCGTCGACATCTTCGTCGAGGCCCGGCCGGACATCTACTACTCCCTCTACTCGGTGAACCCGTCGTTCCGGCGTCGATGGCTGCCTCGCGCCCTGCCCACCGACGTCGCCCTCCAAGCGCTCAGGGAGTGGCAGCTCGCCACCACACTCACGCCGATGTTGCACTGGGCGCTCATCGCCGGCGAGAACGACTCGCCGGCCGACGTAGACGCGATCTGTCAGGCGGTCACCGACGCCGGACTGCGATGCAACATCAACCTCGTGCGTTACAACCCCTTCTCGGAACGTCACGGCTCCGAGCCGGCCATCGAAACGATCGATCAGGTTGCCGCTCGGCTGCTCGACGGGTTGCCCGGGACGACGGTGACGATCGTGAGCCGCGTCGGAATGGATGTCGCGGCCTCGTGCGGCATGTTCGTGGACGACGCCAGCGGCCAACCCGTCGTCGTCAGTGGTCGCAAGGCGAAGTCCTAGGTAGCGGTCAGGGTGGCGGGGCCTCGATCACGACGCCTTCGCCGTCGAACACCCACACGACATCGCCGCCCTCTTCCTGGCCATCGAACGCCGTGGTGCCGATCATCCGCTGCGAGTCCGACGGACCCCAGCCGAACACCGAACCCAACGCATCGAGAAGGTCTCGAGAGTCTGCTGCGGCGGAGATCGGACCGATCTCGACCCACACCCCATTCGGCGAGACACGGAACAGCTGATCGACACCGTCGATCGTGCACTCGTGGTCGTCGTCGGATACGGCCGGCGTCACCATCGGTGCACACCTGATGCCGCGCTCCTCGAGCGCAGGGAACAGCAGCGCCCCCTCGACCATCGGCTTGGGCCGCGTCGCGAGATAGACGACGACGCTGGCGACCACCACGACCGCGGCGATAGCGACCACCCGGAACGTTCGAGAGCCGCCCGTCCACCGTTCCACCAACCCGCCCATGTCGGCCATGGTTCGAATCTAGGCACGAGCGCTCGGCGGGGCCCGGGGGGGGGTGATGGAACCCGCCTACGCATGTTCGAGGTGTGAACGGACACGACCACGCACTCTTCGGACTCGCCGCCTACCAGGCCGCCGTACTCGCCGGCGTCACCACCTTCGGGCAACCACCGCCCGGACTCGCCACGATCGCTCTCGGCGCCGCTGTAGCGGTCGGAGCAGCCCTGATCGCCGACGTCGACGAGCAACACTCCGTCAGCGCCCAAGGCCTCGGAGTCGCCGGCGCAGCGGTCCGCGTCGCATCGTCGGCGACCGGCGGCCATCGAACCCTCACCCACTATCCGCTGCTCTGCGTCGGCGGTCTCATTGCCCTCTGTCGATGGCTCATCGGTGCAGGTCCCGGCTGGTGGTTCGCCGGGCTCTGCGGCGTGATGATCGCCGCAGGCACACCACACCTGATCGGCAAGAAACGGCGCTCCAAGGCCGGTCCCTTCGTCAGCGTCGTCGCCCTCGGCGCCGGCGCCCTCGCAGCATGGCTGCTCCACCGCTACAACGTCGCGCCCGACTGGTGGCTCTACGCAGCCGTACCAATCCCGTACCTCGCACATCTGGTCGGTGACACCCCAACCCCCGCCGGGGTCCCCTGGCTCCATCCGCTCTCGAGCCGGAAGTTCGGGCTCCCCGTCTTCCACTCCGGCGGGACCTTCGAGAACACGGTGGTCTGCCCGCTGCTCATCGCTGCCAACGCATTCGCCCTCTACCGGCTTCACGTCGCGGGCGTGATCTAGGTCCCGCGGCGACCTTGGGCGGGATCCACCCCAGCCCGGCCCACATACCCCACAGGCATCGACGCCACCACCCAGCCGCCACTCGAAAGGAGCACAGCGTCGGCCCCCGTCCCAGTCCGCCCATAGCGGATCGATGACGTCCATAGGAACCCACGCCGCCACAAGGCGGCAACAGAGAAGCCCGAAACCCGGGCGAGGAGAACCACCCATGTCACACGCAAACACCGACCTCGACGGCAACGTCACCCGGGACCCCGAGCTGCGTTTCACGCCCAGCGGTCAGCCGGTGGCCACGTTCGGTCTCGCCGTCAACCGGCGCTGGCAGAACCGTCAGACCCAGGAGTGGGAGGAGTCCGTCTCCTTCTTCGACGTCGTCTGCTGGGGCCAGCTCGCCGAGAACGTCGCCGCGAGCGTCACCAAGGGCGACGGCGTCATCGTCGTCGGCCGTCTCGACCAGCGATCGTGGGAGACCCAGGAGGGCGACAAGCGCTCCAAGGTCGAGATCGTCGCCAACAACGTCGGCCCGAGCCTCATGTGGGCGACCGCCGAGATCACGAAGAACCCCCGTCAGGGCGCCGACGGTGCGCCCCATCCGGCTGACGCTGCGAGCGGGTCGGCTTCGGCCGCAGCTCCCGCTGCGACGACCGCTCCCGACTACGACGAGGAGCCGTTCTAGTCGGGATACCCCCTTCCGGGGGCCACGGTCTGATCCTGCCGTGGCCCCCGGAACCCTTCACCAACCATGGCCGCCGACACACCTCTGCTCCGAACGAATCGGGATACCGCACGCTGGTACGTCTGGCGGCTGAGAACACCGATCGCTGCGACCCTCATCGCGGCGATCGGTGTTCTCGCGTTGGCGGCGCTCCCATCGACACCCGACAGCGTCGCAACCGACACGCCTGCCAGCTCGTCCACCTCCCTCGTGAACGACCCTCTCGCCACAACAACAAGTGCGCCACCGAGCACCACGATTCCACCGCTCCCCGCACCCGAACCCACCGCACCCCCAACAACGGCCCCGCCCGCCACCACCGCACCCCCAACGCAGCCGGCGCCCACGGTCGCGCCAACCGCTCCGCCGACAACGCGGCGTTCGACCCCAACACCAGCTCGCGGGACACAGGCCATCACCTGCACCACCGACGCGACACTCACCATCTCCGCTACTGGACCGGGCACCGTCACACTCGACGTCACCGGCCCAGCAACAGCCCAGAGCACGGGCAGCGGCTCGGCCACCGTCACGGTCGCCGGTCCTGCCGGGGTCTACACGGCAACCTTCACTGCGACGGGAGGAACCGTCGCAAGCTCGTTCACGTCCCAAGGCGCGTGCACGTGACCCAGGTCGCCGTCACGCTCGGTGCTCTCCTCACACTCGCTGTTCTCGCCCAGGTCGTCCGGACGCGGGCGCATCCCGTGCTCGACCCGCAGCGAGCCTTCACCCAACAGCAACGTCTCGCCGTGTTCGTTCGTGCCGGCAACCAGTGCGAACACAAGGCGCCGTTCGGTCGTCGCTGCACAACCCAGGCCGCCCAGTGCGATCACATCTACCCGTGGTCGCGTGGCGGGGCCACGGCGATGTCGAACGGTCAGGCC
>CALMLJ010000566.1 GCA_937868025.1 uncultured Acidimicrobiaceae bacterium | reverse complement strand
AGCGACTGGGTGGTCGAGGACCGACCCGTCCAACTCACCCGCTGGTGATCAGCGGTCGGTCAGGTGTGCTGGTCAGGTGAACTGATCAGCGTGTCGCGAACCGGGCATCGTCGCTCCGGCGGCTGTTCGTCAACTCAGCGGCCTCGCGACGCAGCCAGCGCTTGCAGTACGGGCACTTCGCCGCCCGCCCAGCACACAGCCCCGAGCAGTGACGACACTCGTGTTCCGAGTTCGGCGTTGCATCTGCCATGGATCCCCCACTCCTCGATGGATCGATCCATTGAAACGAATTCGGTGACGAACCGAACTGGGCCGTTGGACCCATTTTCACCACCAGCGATCGAGGCGCCACGGGCGTAGGGTGGCCCGATGGGACACGATCTGGTGATCAGGGGTGGCACAGTGGTCGACGGCACGGGCGCGCCGTCCGTACGGGCGGACGTCGCGATCGACGGCGACCGCATCGTCGCCGTGGGCGACGTCGACGCGTCGGGAGCCGCCGAGGTCATCGAGGCGGACGGGCGGCTGGTCACGCCGGGGTTCGTCGACCTCCACTCCCATCTCGACGCCCAGATCGGCTGGGACCCGCTCATGAGCTCGTCGTGCTGGCACGGCGTCACGTCGGTGGTCATGGGCAACTGCGGCATGACGTTCGCGCCGCTCCGTCCGGGCCAGGCCGAGACGCTCGCCAACATGATGGAGTCGGTCGAGGACATCCCGGCCTCCGCGATCCTGCAGGGGCTCGACTGGAACTGGGAGACCTACGGCCAGTACCTCGACGCCGTCGACGCCATGCCCAAGGGCATCAACACCGCCGGATATGTCGGCGACGTGGCCGTCCGGACCTACGTCTGCGGCGAGGCCGCGTGCGACGAGGACTTCGTCGCATCGCCCGAGCAGCTCGCCGAGATGGCGCGCCTCGTCGAGGAGGGCCTCCGGGCCGGCGCGGTCGGCTACTCGATCTCGCGCAGCCTCACCCACCGCGTGCCCGACGGCCGGTGGGTGCCCGGCACCTGGTCCGACCCCGAGGAGTTCTTCACGATCGCCGAGCCGCTCGGCCGACTGGGAAAGGGCGTGCTCGACTGCGCGCCCCGGTACAACGAGACCGACGGTTCCACCAGCCGCGTCGACGAGGAGATGGCGTGGATCGCGGAGCTCAGCCGTCGTACGGGCCGGCCGTTCACGTTCAACCTGGCGCAGATGCAGTCGCTCGGTGACCACTACCGGCGAGTCGTCGACCTGTCGACTCAGGCCAACGAGACGGGAGCACAGCTCCGTCCCCAGACGACCCCGCGTTCCATCGGCATCCTGTTCAGCCTCGCCGCCAACACCCTCGTCGACAACCTGCCGTCGTTCGCCCCGCTGAAGCAGCTCGACGCCGCGGGACGGCTCGCCGCCATCCGCGACCCACAGGTGCGCGAGCGCCTCGTCGCCGAGGCCGCCACCCAACCCGGCGACGCCTACGGCCGCATGTTCCTGATGGAACCCGACTCCGGAGCGGTCTACCGCTACGGACCGGACGACTCGATCGCGGCGCAGGCCGCGGCGCACGGGATGTCACCGATCGCCTGGTACCTCGACGTGCTGGACCGCACCGACGGCGCGGCCGTCGCGAACTGGCCGGTGCTCAATCAGGACTTCGACGCGATCGAGGAACTGATGACGTCACCGGTCACGGTGATGGGCCTCGCCGACGCCGGCGCGCACGCCACCCAGATCATGGATGCCAGCCAGCCGACATTCTTCCTGTCGCACTGGGTGCGCGACCGCGGCCTGTTCGGCATCGAGGAGGGAATCCGGCGGGTCACGTCGGACACGGCGTCACTCATCGGGCTGACCGACCGCGGTGTCGTCCGTGTGGGGGCGTTCGCCGATCTCAACGTGGTCGACCTCGACGGTCTGCGCCTCCCGCTGCCCGAGATCGCCCACGACTTCCCCGGCGGGTCGCCGCGATTCGTCCAGCGTGCCGAGGGCATCGACCACACCGTGGTCAACGGACGCCACTTCCTCGACCACGGCGAACACACGGGCGCGCTCGCGGGTCGGCTGCTCAGGGGCTGACGTCGGCGGTGGTGCGGGTCGCCCGGAGCGACGCGACCACGGTGATCGTGAGCAGCCCGAGGATCACGGCGAGGGAGATGAACGGGTCGATGTGGACCCACTCCGAGACGATCATCTTGACTCCGACGTAGAAGAGGATGATCCCGAGCCCCTTCGGCAGGTACACGAGGCGGTCGCGAACCGCTTCGAGCAGGAAGTACAGCGCCCGCAACCCGAGGATCGCCAGCGCGTTCGACGAGAAGAGGATGAACCGGTCGCCGCTGATCGACAGGATCGCCGGCACCGAGTCGACGGCGAAGATCACGTCGGTGATCTCGATCATCACGAGCACGACGAACAGCGGGGTCGCCAACAACTTCGCCCCGTGTCGGGTGAACAGCTTCTGGCCCTCGTAGTGCTCGCTCAGCGGAACGAACCGACGGACCAGTTTGAGGACGGGGTTGGCCTCGGGGTCGAGTTCCTCCTCGTCGTCACGGAACACCTTGACGGCGGTGTAGAGGAGAACGGCGCCGAACACGTACATCATCCAGTCGAGGGCGTCGAGCAGCGCGGCCCCGGCGAAGATGAAGATCGCCCGCATGACCAGGGCGCCGAAGATGCCCCAGAAGAGCACCCGGTGCTGGTACTTGCTGGGCACCGAGAAGTACCCGAAGATCACCGCCCAGACGAACACGTTGTCGACCGACAGTGACTTCTCGACGATGTAGCCCGTGAGGTAACGGGCGGCCGCCGTTCCCCCGTTGTCGAGCACACCCCACAGCACCAGCGAGAAGCTGAGTCCGATGGCGATCCAGACGGCCGACGTGATCGCCGCCTCGCGAACCGAGATCTCGTGGGCCTCGCGATTCAGGACGAGGAGGTCGACGAGGAGCATCACGACCACACCCGCGATGAAGGCGACCCACAACCAGCCCGGCACGTGGAAGCGCTCGTCGTCGGCGCGGGCGGCGACGGACGCGGCGTGGTGGGCGAGGTCGAGCACTGCGATCACGGCGTGAGCCTACGGGCTGCTCACCCCCGCCCCGGCGCTCCCCGCGAGCCGAGAACGCCCATGGACCGGGCCGGATCGTGCCTGTTAGGTTCCCCACCAAGCCTGGGGAGGTGATGAATCGCAGTGGCTTGCCTATGGGCTCTTTCCACTGCCGCAGTGCCATTCGTTACCGAACGCCGACGACCCGACGAGCCCGTCGGGAGATGACGCCTGCCTGCCGCGGCGTCGTCCTCGCGGGCCTTCCCGACCTTCCTCACCGACGTGATGCCTCTTCCCACTCCGCCTCCCCACTCGCGACGATCCGACCATCGCCCGATGGCCGGGGTCGGCGCGTTCGGGATCGGCGCGTTCGGGATCGGAGCGGACGGCGTCGCCGAGCCGTGGCAACCATGACCGACGTCGAGACGCCGCCGAACCACCGCACCGAGACCGTGTCCCGCGTGCTCGCGGCCATCTCGACGGGGACGTCCGACAACGAACTCGACCGTGAGGTCCTCCAGGTTGCGTTCGCCTCGGAAGGCCGGTCGCTGCTCGATCTTCCCGAGGTCGGCCTGTGGCTGGCCCTGACCGAGATGGCGCTGACCGAACCGCACGGGCCCACCGGCGGGGCCGACGTCGTTGTGATCGACCTGCGCGACGACGCGCCGGCGGTACCGCTCCTCGACGACACAGCGCTGCCCGGCGTGCCGACCTCGGCCACAGCACGGGCGCTGGCGGCGATCGACGAGGACGTCATCGACGTCGATTCGGTCGAGCTCGACCCTGGTGTGGCGGACCGCCCCGAACCCGGCCCTGACGCGAGCCCGTCCACCTCTGCGCCGAACCCGGCACCGTCGCGGCCGCTTCGCCGGCAACGCCGAGCGGCGCGGCTCGGTCGGCGCCAGAAGCTCCCCCCGATCGTCGCCGCACCCGAACCGGTCGAGTCCGCACCCGAACCGGTCGAGTCCGCACCCGAACCGCTCACACCCGCGAGCGCAACGGCGCCTGAAACGCCATCCGTTCCCGAGCCGGCACCCGACGACCCGCCGTGGCCAACTGGTCTGGCCGCGCACCTCGACGACCTCGAAGCCCACCTTCGAACGGTCCTGTCCGAGCCGGTCGTCGTCGACCTGCACGATCCCGCGTCGGTCGGCACGTCCAGCGTCGAATGCCCGCCGGTCGACCCCTTCGGCGCAGTCGCGTTCGTCCCGGTGTTGCAGGCGTACCTCGAGACGGCGCTCGCCGGCCCGCTCGCGATCCGCCTTCCCGACGACGCTCGGCGTGGCACCGCCACGCCCGCCCCGTGGTGGCCGCCGGCCCTCGCCCGGTCGCTCGCCGAGCTCGACGCCTACCTTCGAACAGTCCTCGCCCACCCCGTGGCAGTCCCCCTCCGGGATCCGTCCGTGGCGGGCACCGCCGGCGTCGAGCCCTACTGGCCGCCGGCGCTCGCGCGAACGCTGACCTCACTCAGCGCATACCTCCGAGCAGAGCTCGACCGCCCGACCTCCGGCCGCGCCCCGGCATCCCGGCTCGCCGGTGCCACCCACGGAGCGGAGCCCGACCCCTACTGGCCGAGACACCTCGTCCGATCCGGCACCGACGAGCTCCCGGTCGACGACCTCGCCGACCTTCCGCCGGCACCGCGGAACTCCGAACAACTGGAACACGACCTCCAGTTGGCCATCGACGCGGTGGCGCTCATCGGCGAGGCCGACCTCGATTCGTTCGCAGCCGAGACGCAGATCTCGCTGTCGCGTCTCGTGCGTCGCGAGCCGCTCGACCGACTGGGCCGGGTCTACCCCGCGACCCTGGCGGCGTTCCTCATCCGTCAGACCCGGCTCCATCCGAGCCTCACCGAGTTCGACGCCCTCGTCCCGATCTCGGCGCTCCGACGCACCAACCCCGTCGGGCTCGCGTTCTCCGAGGCGCTGGTCCGCCTGTCGAAGCCGGTGTTCCGCGAAGTGGAACAGCGCGACGAGTTCGACCATCGGGTCCGCTACGTCCGCAGGATGCAGCTCCACGTCGGCATCACCCCCGACCTCGTGCCCGCCGTGCTCGACGCCGTCATCACGTCGCACTGGGCAGGTGCCCGCAGCGGACGCGAGGTCGCACAGGACTGGTTGTCAGCGCACCGGGCGGTGAGCTCGATGATCGGCGATCCCACGTTCCGGCTCCTGACCCGCACCGACCACGGTGCCCGGATGCTCGAGGCGTTGCTCGACCTGGTTCGGTGGCGATATTCCGACCCGACGCCCGAGGCCCCACCAGCGGCGCTCGATCCCCTTCCGCCCGCCCTCGTCGCCGCCGCGTGGGCCCGGCTGACGGCCGGCGCCCAGCCGACCGATCCGTGGGGTGAGCGTGCCCGCCCGCTGCTCCGACTGGGCCGCGACCCCGGGAGTGGACCCGAGCTCGAGTTGCCCCGCAACGCGTCGCGGTGGCATCTGAACGGCGAGCTGCTCGGGTACGGGTCGGCGACCCACTGCAAGACCGTGCCGTTGCCGACCAGCCGCAGCGGCAAGTGGGCCGTCACCGTCGGCACCACCCGTCGGGCATCGCCACACGACATCGGCATCCAGTCCGCCGCCGACGACCGGATCGTGCTCGTCTTCGACGAATCGGGTCGCTTCCACCACCACGTCCTGCCACTCGGCGGGCGCACGGCGACGGTGATCGCCCCGTCCGGTTCACGCGTCGACGGTGCGGCCGAGCGGACGCTGCTGGTCGGCCGGTGGATCGGCTTCGAGCGCATCGAGGTCGACCTGACGGATCGCACCGAGATCTCCGTGTCCCAACGCGGCCGCGCCCAGGTCACCGTGGCGGTCGATCACCGTCTGGGAGCGCACCTCCTCGCCGCTAACAGCGACGCTTCACAACGCCTGCCTCGGCTGGTCTTCCGCGGCCACGTGCCGCCGACCGCCGAGGTCGGGCTGATCGTCGCCGACGGACGGACACGCCACACCTCGGTGCTCGCCGACCTGTGGATCGACGACGAGCGCGGCAGCTTCGGCCTCGACCACCTCGTCGACCCCGGGCCGCCCCGGACCGTCACGCTCACCGTCACGCGGGAGGGGTTCGAGCCCGCCGTGCACGACCTCGCGGTCCCGGGCACTCCCGTGTCGCCCGACCCCGCCGCGACCGTTCGGACCCCACCCATCGCCATCGAGTCGGCCGACGTCGCACTTCGCCGACTCGTCGGCGCGCTGGCGAGCGCACTGTCCGATGCCGTCGCGGAGGACGATGACGACAACCGGGACGACCCGCTCGCGGCCCACGTCTGGGAGGCGGCGATCACCGAGGACCTCGAGCGCCTCGCTGCATGGGAGCAGCGCCATCGTCGTCCCCTCCGACAGTGGCGGTCCACGGCGGCCACGTTGGCGAACCTCGACCCACTCTGGGCGGCGCACCGATCGTCGGAGCGGGGTCGCATCGTGCTCCCGCTGCTGACCGCCGGGCTCCTGGCCGCCCTCGACGGCGCCCACCGCGACCTGGCCACGCGGTGGAGCGACGAGGCCCGCCACCTGGCCCCCCACCTCGGCGAGTGCGTCGCTGCGTTCGCTGCGGCCTATGTCGAGATCCGCCGGAACCACCCCGAGACGCGGTTCCGCCCGATCGATCTCGATTGAGCCCGACGGCAGGGTTCCGCTCACTGTCACACCCCCGTCGTAGCTTGGTGCCATGAGGTTGCTGCACACCTCCGACTGGCATCTGGGCCGCACGTTCCACGGAGCGTCGCTGCAACGCGAGCAGGCTGCCGTGATCGACGCCATCGTCGACCTCACCATCGCCGCGCAGGTCGACGCGGTGATCATCGCCGGCGATCTGTTCGACCGTGCCGTCCCACCGCTCGAGGCCGTGAGTCTCTTCGACGACGCCGTCGCCCGTCTGCGGGCCACCGGTGCAACGGTCGTGGCGATCAGCGGCAACCACGACTCCGCGCCGCGAGTCAGCGTCCACGACCGGCTCCTGTCCGCCGGAGGCGTCACCATCCGCGGCGACCTCCGCCGGGCCCATGAGCCGGTCCTGGTCGAACCGGCACGGGGTGGGTCCACCGTCGCCATCTACCCGATCCCCTACCTCGACCCGGCCGCGGCCGCCGCAGTGCTGCTCGACGACGACGAACGTCCGACCCGCCGCCCGGGCCACGACGACGTGACGCGGGCGGCGACGGCGCGGGTCCGCACCGATCTCGGTCGTCGACCCGGCGTCCGGTCGGTCGTCGTCGCCCACACGTTCGTGGTCGGCGGCGCGCCGTCCGACTCCGAGCGCGACCTGAGCATGGGCAACGTCGAACACGTTGTGATCGATGCGTTCGACGGGTTCGACTACGTCGCCCTCGGGCATCTCCATGGGCCCCAGGCGTTCGCCGACGGCCGCGTCGCGTACAGCGGCTCGCCACTGCCCTATTCGTTCTCCGAGGAACGGCACAACAAGAGCGTGAGCATCGTCGAGCTCGGCCCCGACGGCGCTGCCACCGTCGACCGGGTCCGACTCGACGTCGGCATGAACGTGCGATCGATCACCGGCCGCCTCGACGAGTTGGTGTCGGATCGCTCGCACACCGAGGCGGAAACGGCGTGGGTGCGCGCAACGCTGACCGACACCGAGCTGCCCCACCAGGCCATGGCCCGCCTCAAGCGGCGCTTCCCGCGCGTGGTCGAGCTGCGTCATCGCCCCGAAGGTCGCGTGCTCGATGTCTCGGCGGCCGGGCCCCGGCGCGACCGCCGCGACGTCTCGCCGCTCGAACTGACGCAGCGCTTCTGGGCCGACCAGCACGGTGCCGCTCCGACGGCGCGGGAGCTCGAGCTCCTCGAGGCCGCCTACCGGGCGCGTCTCTCCACGTCCGGTGTGCCCGAGGTCGGGGTCTCATGAGACCACATCGGCTCGAACTCGCGGCGTTCGGCACGTACCCCGGTCACGAGGTCGTCGACTTCGACCGACTGGCCGAAGAGGGCCTGTTCCTCATCCACGGCCCGACCGGCGCCGGCAAGTCGACGCTGCTCGACGCCATCACGTTCGCCCTCTACGGCGAGTTTCCCGGCGATCGCAGTCGCGACCGTCTCGTCTCGCACTACGTCGAACTCGGCACCCAGCCGCTCGTCGAGTTCGAGTTCACCGTCTCGGCCGGTCGTCACCGCATCTCACGCACGCCGGCGTACATCGCACCCAAGCGAGGCGGTGGCACGACACCGAAAGCGGGCGGGGTACACCTCGAACGTCTGACCGACCACGGTTGGGTGAGCGTCTCCACCAAGCAGGCCGACGTGCGCGCCGAGATCGAGCACGTCATCGGGCTGAACGTCGCGCAGTTCCACCAGGTGATCCTGCTGCCGCAGGGCAAGTTCGAGCGTGTCCTCCAAGCCGATTCGGACAAGCGGGAGGAGCTGCTGCGGACGCTCTTCGACACCACGCTGTTCTCCGAGATGACGTCGTGGCTCGAGGAGCGGGCCGCAGCAGCGGTGTCCGACGCCGAGCGCATCGAGGCGCGCCTCGACGACCTGGCCGCCGAAGCCCGGCTCAAGTGGGGCGATCTCGAGCAGGTCGAAGGCATCGACCTGAGAGCACCGGCAGAGGAGCTGGTGTTGGCCGCGGTGGCCGCCGAGGGCCGGTTGTTCGACCACGACCTCGGCCGCCCCGCCGAGACGCGCCACGGCGGCTCCGCACCGTCGCTCCACCAGCTCGAACCGCCCGAGTGGTTCCGGTTCGTCGTCGAACGCACCGACGCGTTCCACGCCGAGGCGGAGCGCACTGCCACAGCCAGCGAAGGTCTGCTCGACGAGGCGCTCGTCCACCAGCGAACGACCGATGCCGTCGCCGCTCGGTGGGATCGCCGCCACGCGGCACAGGAGCGGGTGGAGCGTCTCACAGCTCGCACCGAGTCGATCGACGCGACGCGCACCGTGCTCCTTCGCTCCCAGCTCGCCGAGGCACTCCGTCCCAGCCTCGACGCTGTGGCGTCCGCCGCCGAGGCCGCGTCGAGTGCTGCCGCCGCCACCGCCACACACCAACGCACACTGCGCGCTGCGGTCGAGTCGTCGCCCACCCTTCCCTTCGAGCTCGATGCCGTGGTGCACGACACCCTCCCCGACAGCGCCGCGATCGTGACGGCCGGCGAAGCGGTCGGGGCACACCGCCGGGTACTCCGGGGCCTGTCCGAGACGGCCGCACTGGTCGAGCGCCACTGGGCCGCGGCGCAGCGGGCGCGTCGTCTGGCGGCGGCCGCGACCGACGAATCGGATGCCGCGACCGCAGAACTCGAGGAACTGGCGACCGCTCGGGAGGCGGTCGCGACCCACCTGATCGAGGCGCGGAGCGCTGCCGAGCGGGTCGAGTCGCTCGCCGCTGCCGCCGCCATCGCCAGCGAGCGCAGCGACGCATGCAGCCGTCTCGCTGCGCTCGAGCCCCGCCACGCGGCTGCCCGCGAAGCCCGCATCGCTGCAGCCGACACCAGTGCCACGGCGCGGCTTCGGCTTGCCGACCGCCGCGAGAACTACCTGTCGGGCATCGCGGCCGTACTGGCCGCCACGCTCGGCCCCGACGACCCCTGCCAGGTCTGCGGGTCGACCACCCATCCCCATCCGGCCCGGCCCGCCCACGACCAGGTGGAGCGTGCCGAGGTCGACGAGGCCGAGGCCATCGCCGACGCCGCCGCACTCGCACTCGATCGTGCCGAGGCCGAGGAGCGAGAGCTGGCGACCGAGATCACTCTCCTGCTCGCGAAGGTCGGTGATCGCCCGACGCTCGACGACGCCGTCCGCCTGGCGGCCGACGCCCGGGCGCAGGTCGACGCCGCCCGCCGCTCGGCGGAACGCATCCCGGCCCTGACGGCCCGGGTCGAGGCCACGATCGAGCGAAGCGACGTCCTCGAGGCCCGCCGACTCGAGCTCGCCGGCGTCATCGCCGGCCATCATGCCGACGCCGACGCATCGGTGTCACAGGCCGAGGCGGCCCAACTCGAGATCAGCCGGGTGCTCGGCGACGGGCCCGACCTCGACCTGCGCACGACGATCGCGTCGGTCGAGCACGTCGCCACCACCTTGTCGGCATTGCGGGAGGCCGTGCGGGCCCACGATCTGGCAACCGCAGCGCTCGAGCAGGCCGAGGCCCGGTTGCGCAGCGATCTCGCCTCGTCCCCCTTCGACGATGCCGCCGAGGCGACGGCCGCGCTGACGTCGCCCGACGAGCTCGCCCGCCTCGCCGAGTCGGTTCGGCATCATGACGCCGAGCTCGCGGCGGCTGCGGCCGTCCTCGCGACCCCTGATCTCGAGGCGCTCCCCGACGAGCGGCCCGACACCGACGGGGCCCATCAGGCCGTGTCGGTCGCGCGGGCAGCACACACCGACGCCGTGCAACGAGCTGCCCGTCTCGGAGCCGCCGCTGCCGACCTCCGCCGTCTCGACGCCGAGCATCACGCCGCGTCCGACCGCGCCACTGCCGCCCGTGCCATCGCCGAGCAGACCCATCGGGTCGCCTTGCGGTGCGCCGGCAAGTTGCCACCCAAGGTGTCGCTCCAGCGATGGATCCTCGCGGCCTACCTCGAGGAGATCTGCGAGTACGCCAACCACCGGCTGGCCGGGATGACCGGCGGTCGGTACCGCCTCCTCGTCGACCGCGAGCCGGCTCGGCACGCCGGGAAGTCCGGCCTCGGTCTCCGGGTCAGCGACGCCCACACCGGCGACGACCGCGACGTCGCGACGCTCTCGGGGGGTGAAACCTTCCAGGCCTCGCTGGCACTCGCACTGGGCGTTGCCGACACCGTCGCAGCCAATGCCGGCGGCGTCGAGCTGGGCGCGCTGTTCGTCGACGAGGGCTTCGGCTCGCTCGACGCCGACGCGCTGCAGTTGGCCATGGACGAGCTCGACGAGCTGCGCGCCGGCGGTCGGCTCGTCGGCGTCATCAGCCACGTCGGCGCCCTCCGCGAACGAATCGGCTACGGCATCGAAGTCACACGCACCGACAAGGGCTCACATCTGGAGGTCTGCGAGGTCGGCCCGCACTAGATGGGAGCGCCTCGAGCCGGAGCGCCGCAGCGCGGAGTGCTGCTCAGGCGGCGCTGTCGGACACGACATGGGCCGCCACGGCCGACGCACCGGCGGCAGTGAACACTGCCGGCCACGCGCCGATCTTCTTGGCCAACGGGTGTGAGGCGCCGAAGCCGAGCAGGTACACGGCGAGGAGGGCGAACATCTTGGCGGTGCCGACACGGGCCGCCCACTCCCGGGCGGCGATCACGCCGCCGGCGGCGAGCACGACCCCGCCGAGCTGGCGCTTCTTGGTCTCACGGGCGACGAGGTAGCCGCCGATCAGGGAGCCGGCGACGATGGGAGCGGTGCGAAGAGCCATGGGCGGCAACTGTACGGCGGGCCGTCACCCTGCCGGGACCGCCCCCGACTCCGAGACGACCGGGGCCGAGGTCAGGACGGCTGCGACAGCTCGGGAAGCGCCCTCGACGAGCGGGATTCCCTCGGCCAACGTGCTCCAGCCATCGGACAGCACCGCGATCGAGTACCCGCCTCCGGCGGGGTCTGCGGCATAACCGACCGAGTTCACGCGCCATCCGCAGCAGCGGGATCCGGCGAACCCGTTCTTGTGACCCACGGTCCATGTGGGCGGCACGCCGGCGCGGACGCCCCACCGTTGGGACGGCGTGATGTCGGTCAGGTAGGCCCACGCCCGCGTGCGCGACGCCTCGTCGAGCGGCGAGGGGCCGTGCACCAGAGCTGCCAGGAACCGTGCCTGGTCCTCCGCCGTTGTCGACGTGAGCCCCCACGTCGGAGCGATCTCGTCGGTCGCCCCCAGACCGAACGTCGACCCGATGCGTTCCATCCCCGACTCACCGCCGAGCGCGGTCCACAACGAGCTCGCTGCGGCATCGTCGGATCGACCGATCATGGCGACCAGCCGCTGGTGCTCGGACAACGTGGGCCCCCGTCCCTGCTGTTGGGCCCGCAGCAGTGTGCCGGCCATGATCTCGACCTTCACGACCGATGCCGTTGTCATCCGTTGCCCCGGCCGCAGGTGGTACCAGCAGCCGGACCGGTCGTCGTACACGGCGACGGTGAGGTGATGGCTCGCGGCCCCGAAGGCATCGAGCACCGCGACGACATCGGCGGAGAAGGGGTCGGGTCGGCACGCTCCCGTGGGCGAGCCGGGCGGCGGCTTCGCCGGCAGGCACGCACCCGTGATCAACACCGCGAGGGTGAGGACCGCCGCCACGCGGCGTCGCGACGGACGATGCATGGTGGCGAGCCTATGGATCTTCGCCGGGGTGGGAGCGCTATCGTCGGCCCGATGAGCGGCGAGGTCCCGGTGAACATCCAGCCCAGCGGCCGGTTCACCACGGTCCGCCTGCCGAACCACTGGTATGTCGCCTGCCTCGCGAGCGAGCTGGGATCGACGCCGATCGGCCGCCGTGTGCTCGACGTCCCGTTGGTGTTGTTCCGTGCGGCCGACGGCTCGGCGCGCGCCCTCCTCGACCGGTGTCCGCATCGCAACGTCCCGCTGTCGATCGGCCGGTGCGTCGGCGGCGAGGTCGAGTGCCGCTATCACGGGTGGCGGTTCGACGGCGACGGAACCTGCGTCGAGGTGCCCGGCCTCGCCGAGGACCGGGCCGACCGCGCCGTTCGCCGCGTGCCGACGTTCCCCGTCGTCGAACAGGACGGCATGGTGTGGGTTGCTCCCAGTGGCGTCGCACCCATCGTGGGCCCGACACGTCTGGCCGGTGTCGACGAGCCGGGCTACCGGACGATCGACCTCCGTCTCGATGTGCCCGGTCCGATGCTGGCCGCGGTCGAGAACGCCCTCGACGTGCCGCACACCTCGTTCCTCCACAAGGGCCTGTTCCGCGGCCGCCGGGAGCGGCTCCCCATCGCGGTCACGATTCGCCACGGCGTCGATTCCGTCGAGGCGATCTTCGAGGGCGAGCCGGTGCCTCCCGGCCTGCTGGGCAAGCTGTTGTCGATCGAGAACGGCATCGTCGATCACACGGACCGGTTCGTCGTCCCGGCGCTCGCCCAGGTGGAGTACCGACTCGAGCAGCACCACATCGTGCTCAACGCCTTCTACACCCCGGTCGACGACGACTCGTGTGTGCTGCACGCCATCGCAGCGTTCCGACTGCCGATCCCGACCACGGTGGCGCGCGCCCTCGTCTTACCGCTGGCGCGGGTGGTGCTCAACCAGGACAACCGGATCCTGCGGCAGCAGCGTGACAACATCGCCCGGTTCGGTGGTGAGCGCTTCGTGAACACCCCCATCGACCTGCTGGGGCCTCACATCCTCCGACTGCTCCGGCGCCACGAACGCGGCGAGACCGCGCCGGCCGAGCCGGCGCCCGACGAACACCTGACGC
This sequence comes from uncultured Acidimicrobiaceae bacterium, assembly GCA_937868025.1. Next base: position 256 of record CALMLJ010000566.1, on the reverse strand, counting down.
TCCTGACCTGAGGCGACAGGGTCCGTACGACCTCAGCGACCAACCACGGGCCTACCGTTGTGTCGTGAATCAGATCCGACGGATCGCCGGCACCAACGAGATCGACGTGCGCCGAGTAGCGGTCGCCGGTCTCAGTGCAGGGGGCGTGGTGGTGGTGGCTGCACTGGCCCTCCGCACGCCGGGAGGGCAGAACATCGACGAACTGGCACGTGAAAGTCGCAAGCTCACTGACCTCGGGGTCCGCCGGGCCGGAGTG
>CALMLJ010000565.1 GCA_937868025.1 uncultured Acidimicrobiaceae bacterium | reverse complement strand
ACATCGACTGCCGCGCTCCTGCTGATGGCTGGTGCAGTGTTGTGCGAGTCGAGCGAGGAGGAACGCATGGCTGCATACGACACCGACTGGCTCGAGCAACTGATCGACAACCTTGAGTCGTTCGGCGGCGCGATCGTCGGCCTGGCCGACTCGGCCTCATGCGTCGCTGCGCTTCCCGTCGTTCAGCGTGCCGACTGATCACGCAACCGCGCCTTCGACGGGACAGCCGGAAGCACCAAGGACGCCGGCGGCCCGCTGCTTGCATTCACGGTCCACGCGCCGACCGACTCGCTGCCGCGTGTCCAACTGGATGTTCGCCGCGATCTTCGCTGGTCGCCGCACGCACGGGTAGGTCCGAATCCGTTCCCACATGACCGCGAGAACTGCGGCGGACGCCTCGTCCGACGACTCGTGAGCCCAGCGGAAGTTGCAGGTCAGGCGTTTGATCCCCGGCATCATGCACGCGAGCACTGTGCGCGCTGCGAGCTCGTCGACGTGCGCTCGACAGACGAGCCGATAGAGAATCGCATCGCCTTCAGCGAGCCGGTCGCGCCGATTCACGAAGGTCACCAGCTCGTTCAAGTTGGCGAACTCGCGCAGCTCGGCGTCGCACTGCGCCCACCGAGTGAGCGCCAGTGTCGCCCTTCTCGAGTGGGCGAGCCACGCCCACTCTTCGTCGAGCTGATCCAGAAGAATTGATCCCATGTCGGTCCCCTTGCGTCGTTGAAGACCGGACCATCTCGAACCTCGGAGGACGCTTGACGGAACCAGCACCCGACGGCATCGCGGGTGCCCCGGGCCGTCGGGTGGCGCGTCCGGGACTTACGTCATCAGATATATGCCCACCCCTGTCATTTTGTGATATTTGAGCGCATTTCATAATCTCGTTCTATTCCTTCCCCTGTAGGTGCAGAGGAACGCAATGTCGGACGATCACCAGGCAACGGGCGGGCAACTCCAAGTCGAGCCCGATCGCCAAGACCCGCCGGCGGCGATACCTGAGCCGTCATTCGACCTGGCTCTGCTCCATCACATCCGGTTCCTGTTCGCTCACCGGTACTGCTTCGCGATCCTCCGGCAGCTGGCCCATGAGCCGTCGACCCGCCAGACGCTCTTCCACCGGGCACGCGCTCACTCCAACGACGGCCTCGACAACGCCACCGCTGCGCTCTGCGAGAACGACCTGGTGATGCGCGCTCTCGGACCCGACAACAACGTCGTCTTCGTGCTGACGCATCGCGGCGAGCTGGTGCTCGAGATGCTCAACGCACTGTCGGAGGCTGTTGACCGGGTCTGGCCCGAAGCGCCTCGGAAGCCCCGAGCGACCTGAGCCCAGGCAGGCGAAACGCCGGACAGCAACCCGGACAGACCACCGGACGGTCATGCATCCGCCGGACGAGATCGCCGAGTCCCTGCGGTGTCCGGTGGGCCGTCCGGCGGCTCGTCCGGTTTGGTGTGGAGTACTGGCTCGGTGAGCCGCCGATGTCTTCCGGCCAACCGGAACGAGTTGCGTTTCGGCGGAACGATCTCCGATTCCGCTCTGTCCTGCCACACCGGACAGTGAATGATGTCGTCTCGCTTGCCGGCTCGTGCCGGTTCCCGACCCGACAGCCCCCAGGAGTACCTGTGAAGATCCCGACCCCCATCACCGCACTCGCCGTCCTTGCCGTCGCGCTGCTCCTCCCCGGATGCACAGATGAGAAGGCGGACCGCGCAACGTCGGCGTCCAGCACGACGAGCAGAGTGACGAGCGCTCCCTCCACGGCGTCCACGACCGCTGCGACTCCCGAGACGAGTCCGACGTCGACCGCAGCGCCAACCGACACCCACCCGGCGATCGCTGCTGAGCTTGCCTTCTGGGATCGGTACATCGAGGTAACCGGGCGAACAGGACCGGCCGACCTCGAAGGTCTCCGAGTCGAACTCGGAGAATTCACCACCGGAGCAGAGACGTCGAAGCTCTTCGAGTTTGTTCAAGGCAACGCTGTGGCCGGACGCTCGCTCAAGGGAACGATGGATCACTCTCCTCGCCTCGCCTCAGCAGACGACACCACGGCCGTGGTCGAGGACTGCATTGACGACATGACCGGCATCTACGCGGCGGACGGTACGCGGGTGGACACGGACGACCCGCGGCGTCACCTCGCCACGGTCAGCCTCCAACTCGAGGCCGCCACCTGGAAGGTCGCATCTGTCTCGTTCGGATCGGAAGTGTGCGATCCGTGAGGCTCAGACGAACCATCGCAGCCCTCGTGGGTGTCGCGATCGGCACGATCATGTTCGCGCCGTTAGCTGCTGCTGACGGTGGTGGGGGTGCGGCCACCGATGGCGACGGAATCGACTACGGAGCGATCTCGGGCGGTCAGCAGCCTGGAGCTCCAGCCTCGGGCGGCCACGGGGGTGGCAGCAGCTCTCCGACCAACTGCACGTACTCACTCGTCGAGCTCGAGGCCGGTTCGCCCATTTACGACCTTGACGGAAACCTCATCGACACCTCGGGTGATGGTGCCTGGTACGACAAGCAATGCGGCACCGTCTACTACGGCTTGGTCTTCGTTCCGGCAGGTGCAGCAAGTCCTGTCGTATCGCCACGGACCGTCGCCAACGGAGTCCTCGGTCGCATGCCCATCCCGGTGCCCAAGGTTCGACTGTCGCCTGAGGGCGACCAGGTCGTGAACCTCCCGATGTGGACGTGGCTCGACGACTGGGCCGCCGTGACTGACTCCGCCAACGTTCCTGGCGTCTCGATAACGGTGACCGCCGCTCCGTCGAAGGCGGTCTGGACGTTCGGGGACGGACAGACCGTGACCTGCGACGGCCCGGGCATCCCATGGACGACGGGGGTCACCGGCAAGCCACTTTGCGGGCACACCTTCACACGGTCGTCCGCGTCCGCTCCGAACGGCACATACCGGGTGACGGTCTCAGTGACTTGGACAGCCAGCTACACCGTCGCCGGCGGCGCGGGCGGAGGAAACCTCGCTCCCGTGACCAGAACGACGACGTTCGACATCCAGGTCGGCGAGGTCCAGTCGATCAACACGAATCTCGGAGGACGACGATGACCACCACACTCTCCACACCATTGCCGCGGATCGGTACAGCCGCCGGCGCGCCCGACGATCACCAAGGCCCCAAGACCTCGGGGGTCAGGCGAGGCCTCGTACGCCCCACCCCCAACCGCAACGTGCCACGAATCGCACTCGGATTGATCGTCGTCGTTGTGTCGGTGCTCGGGATGCTCACGCTCTATTCCAGCGCCGGTGACCGGACGTCCGTGTTGGCCCTGAGACGCGACGTCGCTGCCGGCCAGCGAATCGAGGCCGACGACCTCAAGGAGGTTTCGATCTCTCTTGACGCGTCGGTGACAACGCTCCGGGCGGACGAGGCGGGCAGAGTCGTCGGCAAGGTCGCGAAGGTTTCCCTCGCCGGCGGGTCGCTGCTTGTCCCGACGCAGATCGGCGAGGCCCCCGAACTGTCCGCTGAGCAAGCCGTCGTAGGAGCTGTCCTCAAGCCGGGCCAGTATCCGACCCAGCTCGAGGTGGGCTCGACGGTACGCATCGTTGAGGTGCCGGCTGCAGATTCGACCGGAAAGGTCGAACCCGTGTCCCGCGGCACCGGCCGCGTCGCAGAGATCAGCGAGTCGGCGAACGACTCCTCAATGCAGGTGATCTCGCTCGTTGTCGATCGGACGTCGTCGGAGGCAATCGCGTCGGCGGGTGCCGGTGGACGACTCTCGCTGATCGTCGAGGCGGCTCCATGACCTTGATCACGATCTGCTCCGCCAAACACTCCCCCGGGGTCACAACGCTTGGTCAGGCGCTCGCGCTCCAGACGGGCGCGTTGTTCATCGAGGCCGACCCGGCGGGTGGCGACCTCGCGGCGCGGTGGGGCGTCCCAACGGATCCTGGGATGCTCACGCTCGCGGCGGCCTCACGACGAGGTGTGTCACGCGACTTGATCGATCGGCACGGCCAGTCCCCCGCGGGGTATCCAGTCCTGGTCGCTCCACCGTCGGCCGAACAAAGCCGTTCGGCGATCCTGACGCTCGGTCGTCCCTTCGCCGAGCACCTCGCCAGCGGAACGGATATCACCCCTTCGACAGATCACATTGGCGCTGTGGCCGACTGCGGCCGCTGGGACCCCGCCAGCCCCTGCGTCGACTTGGTGGCGGAATCCTCCGTGACCCTCGTCGTGCTCCGACCAACGGTCGAGTCGGTCGCCCAGGTTCGAACTCGCCTGGCTTCCATCGCGGTCATTGCCCGCCATGTGCTTGTCATCACGATCGGTAGTCGTCCATACGGCTCGGACGAGGTCGCCACGGCTCTCGGCGATGTCACGACGTTCGGCCTTGCGAGCGACGAACGATCGGCCTCGCTCGTTCGGTCCGGAAGATCGCTCGACCGAAGCCTTCGACGCGCACCACTGATTCGTTCCGTCGCTGACCTCATCGCGGAGCTGCACGCGGTGACCTCGGTCGAATCGCCGAGAGCATTGAGCCCACGATGACGCTGACGATCGACGACTCGCTCGTTGCGAAGCTTCGGGGGGAGGTCGCCCTTGAGCTCTCCCAACAGGTGCGGGCTCTGGCTGGCAACGATGGTGCAAGCTCCCAACGAGGTGAGGAGGAGCTGCTCGCTCGGCGCATCCTCAATCAGCGCCTCGACCGACTGGCGACGGATGCTGTCGCAACGGGCGACCGGGTGTTCTCGGATGCCGAGGAGCAGGAGCTCACTCGAGCGGTGCTCGATCGCCTCTTTCAGATGGGCCGGCTCCAGCCACTCCTTGATGACGACAGCATCCAGAACATCACGGCGAACGGCTGCGATCGCGTCTTCATCGAGTACGCCGACGGGCGTAAGGAGGTCGGACCGGCGATCGCCGCGACGGATGATGAGCTCATCGAGCAGATCCGGGAGATCGGACGGCGCTGGGGACTGTCCGAACGCGAGTTCAACCCTGGCCGACCGCAGCTGAACCTGCAGCTACCCGACGGTTCACGACTGTTCGCAGTCGCTTGGGTGTGCGATCGACCCGCGCTTGCGATTCGTCGCCATCGGTTCCTGAAGGTGACCCTCGACGACATGGTCGGACTCGGCGCCCTGGATCGAGGCATCGCGTCGTTCCTCCGGGCAGCCGTCCGGGCGCGACGGCAGATCATCGTGTGCGGTGCCACCGGCGCGGGCAAGACGACCATGCTTCGAGCGCTCGCGTCCGAGATCCCTCCGTCCGAGCGGATCGTGACCATCGAGTCCGAGATGGAGCTCGGGCTCGAACGATTCGAGGACCTGCACCCCGACTGCGTGGCACTCGAAGCGCGCGAGGCCAACGTCGAGGGGGTTGGCGAGGTCACGGCCGCTGACCTCGTGCGGATGAGTCTGCGCATGAATCCCGATCGGGTGATCGTCGGCGAGGTGCGAGGCGACGAGGTCATCCCGATGCTCAACGCCATGTCGCAGGGCAACGACGGCTCGATGTGCACCGTTCACTCCGACTCCTCAGGCACGGCATTCAACAAGATGGCGCTCTACGCGATGCAGTCACCTGAGCGTCTGCCGATCGAAGCGACCTGCCAGCTGGCGGCAGCAGCGATCGACCTTGTCGTGTTTATCGGGAAGACCCGGTCAGGCCGTTTCATCTCGTCGATTCGCCAGGTCGTCGGAGCCGAAGGCGGCCAGGTCGTGACGAACGAGATCTTCAAGCCGGATGGATCTGGCCGTGCGGTGCCCGGGATTGCACCGCCCCACGAACTCGCAGTCGACCTCGAAGCCAACGGCTGGGATCGACGCCTGTTCGAGCGGCCTGACGGGTGGTGGTCATGACCGCCGTGGCTGCGCTGCTTGGTGTTCTCATCGCATGCGGGGTGCTCCTTGTTGTCGATGGGCTCCGACCGTCGGAACAAGCGCCCCCGCGACTCCCGAGCCGGTCGTTCGCCGCGCTTCGGTCACGCGACCGGTGGTCCCGCGCGATCGCAGGTGGTCTGCTGCTGCTCCTTCTGACGCGTTGGCCTGTTGCTGCGATCGCAGGCGTTGTCCTGGGATGGACGTCGCCCGACCTTTTCGGAGGGACTCGCGCCCGCCTCGCTGGCATCGCCCGTACCGAGGCGATCGCCACCTGGACCGAGATGCTTCGGGACACGATCGGTGCCGCTCATGGACTCGAGTCCGCGATCGCAGCGACGACGGAGACGGCGCCGGAGCCGATCCGGGACGAGGTCCGTTCGCTGACCGCTGATCTTCGTCGTGAACCGATCAGCGCTGCGCTCCAGCGATTCGCCATCCGACTCGCACATCCCATCTCCGACCTAGTGGTCGCTGCGCTGTCGACCGCGGCGAGCGGATCGGTCCGAGACCTTGCCGATCTCCTCGGCACTCTGGCGGCATCGGCACGCGACGAAGCCTCGATGCAGCTCCGAGTCGACGCAGGGCGCGCCCGGATGAGAACCGCGGTGAGAGTCATCGCGGCGGTCACCGTGGTAACCGTCGTCGGCCTGACGATGCTCAACCCGCTGTACGTGCGTGGCTATTCGACGCCGCTCGGCCAGGTGGTTCTCGCCCTGATCGTGGTCGTGTGGGGCGGATCGTTGTGGTGGCTTCAGACCATGGCCAGGTTCCAGGCACCCGAGCGATTCCTCATCGGCGCTGCCACCGGGGAGGCCTCGTCGTGAGCACCGCCATCCTTTGGGGCCTCGCCTTCGCTGCCGGCGTTTTGACGCTCGCTGCGGGTGTTTCGCCGACACCCCTGCCGCTCGCGAATGCGCTCGCTCGTCTCGACGCGCCTCGATCCGTCACGCGCGCTCAGACCGAGCCGGCATCGTTCCTGGAGCGCATGGTCGGACGACCTCTCGCCGCGAGCGGGCTCGGACGCTCCATGACGGCCCGGTTGAGTTGCGACCTCCGGATCCTGGGGCGAAGCCCCGACGAGCACATGGCGAAGACGGCCTTGTCGCTCATGGTCGGGCTGCTGTGGGCGCCGGCGACGGCTGCGATGATGGCGATCGGAGGGGTTCACGTGAGCCTCGTCTTCCCTTTGTGGTTGTCGCTGGTCTTGGCCGTCGTCGGAGCGATGATGCCCGGCCTCGCCGCCAAGGCCGAGGCACGAACGCGTCGGCAGTCGTTCCGCCACGCGTTCGGCTGCTATCTCGACCTCGTCGCCGTAAGGCTTGCCGGCGGTGCCGGCATCGAGTCAGCGCTCACCACTGCTGCGGGAACAGGCGACGGATGGGCGTTTGCCGAGCTGCGAGACGCGCTGACTGATTCCCGCCTTCTGGGAGAGCCCCTCTGGAACGGTCTCGCGAACCTCGGACGCGAGATCGGTGTGTCGGAGCTGACGGAACTCGCAGCATCGACCGGGCTCGCTGGCGACGAAGGGGCTCGGGTGCGCACGTCCATCGTCGCCAAGGCTCGAGCGCTGCGGTTCCGTGGGCTGACCGATGCCGAGGCAACCGCTCAGTCGGCGTCGGAGCGTATGTCTCTCCCAGTTGTCGGGCTGATGCTCGGTTTCATCGTCTTTCTCGCTTGGCCCGCGGTGCTCGAAGTCACCCACGGCCTCTGACCAGTCGCCGCACATCAGGGCCCGAGGGCCACAAAGGAGAACAGCAATGGGAGAGATCCAGTTCATCATCGCCTGGGCACAGACTCGGATGGCCATGGCCCGACGCGACGAGCGTGGCGAGGTCACCGAGAAGGTTCTGATCATCGCGATCTTCGCGGCGCTCGCGATCACCGTCGGCGCAATCATCGTTGCGAAGGTCACGGACAAGACCAACGCGATCGATCTCGGAAGCTGAGAGTCCCGACCGATGCGCCGACAGTCCGGACGAGCATGCGAGGGCCCGCCACGTCGCTCACGATCGCGCGGCGAACGCGGCGACGCCACCGTAGAGATGGTCATCGTCGTGCCGGTCCTGATCTTCCTCATCATGTGCATCATCCAGTTCGGGCTCTGGATGCACGCGAGCCGCATCGCCGACGCAGCAGCGAGAGATGGGGTTGCCGCGGCGAGACTGGACGGTGCAGCTGGGAACACCTCTGGTGACGCCGCCCGGCGAACCCTCGACCGTCTTGCCGACGGACTGATCCTCGGTTCGCATGTCAGTGCCTCACGCGATGCCGACCGGGTCACCGTCAACGTGACCGGTTCGGTCCGAGCCGTCATCCCCGGCATCGAGTTGCCCGTCACGGGTTGGGCCGATGGCAGCATCGAGAGGTTCAGGTCCGATGGGTAGGCGCCGAGACGAACGCGGATCGGCGGCGGTCGAACTGGTGCTGCTCACTCCCCTGCTCGTCTCGCTCATGTTGTTCGTGGTTGCTCTCGGCCGTATGGCCTCGGCCGAAGGCACCGTCGACGACGCTGCTCGTGACGCAGCGCGATCTGCAGCCAATGCTCGCACCGAACCTGACGCTCGGCGGGCCGGTGACCTCCTGGCGCGAGCGGTCCTGAGCGAGAACGGAATGGAGTGCGCATCGCTCGACATTTCGATCGACACGTCGGACTGGCGAGCCGGCGGATCAGTTGGCGTCGCGATTTCGTGTCCGATCCGGCTCGCCGACGTTGCAGGACTCGGAATCGGCGGCACCCGAACGATCACCGCACTCTTCGTCGAACCACTCGACACGTTCAGAGGCACGCGATGACGGTGCACGACGAACGGGGGTCGGTGACGGTAGTCGTCGTCACCATCACTTTCGCGCTCCTCATGCTCGGCGGCCTCGTGTTCGATGGCGGACGCATCATCACGGCCCAACAGCAAGCCGATGCAGTCGCCGAGGCAGCGGCACGAGCGTCGGCACAGCAGCTCGACGAGAACTCGCTGCGAAGCAATGACCAGGTGGTCATCGACGCCGCCGCTGGAGAGCGTCGAGCCAACGACTACCTCCGCGACGCCGGGTACATGGGCACCGTGACGATCAACGGCTCGGTCGCTTCGGTGACAGTCCAACACCAGCAGAGCACCTCGCTACTCGGCCTCATCGGCTTCGAGTCAGTCACAGTCCACGGCGAAGGCTCGGCCCGCGCTGTCCGCGGCATCACGAGAGAGGGAGGGTGACCATGCGCACCTTCACAACCACACTCCGCCGACTGTTCGGAGGCCTCGGTTCGCTGGCGGCGATCCTCACGCTGCTCTTCGGCGTGCCCGCCTTCCTTTGGCGAGTCGTCGGATGGCCCCTCCCCACCGCGCTGCCGTCATGGCATCAATTCTCCTCCTCAATCGCGCAGACCGAGCTGCCAACAGCGACGCTTGCGAAGACGCTCGCCTGCGTCGGGTGGATTGCCTGGCTCGTCGTCGCGGTCGCGCTCACCGTCGAAATCGCAGCGTGGTTCGCCGGACGGTCCGCACCACAGGTCCGGTTCGCTCGGCCGTTTCAGCCGCTCGCCAACAAGCTCGTCACCACCGCCGCCTTTCTCTTCGCGTTCAGTTCGATCTCGAGCGGCGTCGGAGCCGCAGCCTGCATCTCGCTTCAGCCACGGCTGGCGGTGGCGACCACCTCGATGTCGAGTGTGCCAACAGCTTCGACCTCGGCGGGCGCCACAACCGCCTCCAAGTTGGTGCGATCAGATGTCAACTCGCCCGAGGCGTCGATCACCGTCTCGGCCGCCATCAGACAACAGACAGTGCGGGGTCGGGACACGCTTTGGGACCTCGCCGAACGTCATCTCGGCGACCCGCACCGTTGGGTAGAGATCTGGGAGCTCAACAAGGGTCAGCTTCAGAACGATGGGCGCTCCTTCGAAAGCGCACACTGGATCTACCCCGGGTGGGTTCTGCGAATGCCCGCTGATGCGGTGGGGGTAGAGGAGGTCCAGATCACCGCGGCGTCGGTCGAAGTTCCTTCCGTCGATCCAACACAGTCGCAACCGACAGAAGCGCCACCACCAACGATCGCCGCAAGCACGACCGCGGCGCCATCGCCGTCGTCAACCGTCGCCCCCCCGACGTCTGCACCGGGGCCATCGACCACAGCGACGATTTCTCCGACGACTGAACGCATCGCTGAACCCTCAGCCGATTCTGACGAGCCCGCCGTAGGTGCCGTCTCGGCCGGGCCGACAAAGTCCAACGCCGACGCGCCGGTGGCCTTTCCCCTGCGAGCGCCCTGGGTTGCGGGAGGGCTGTCGGCTGTTGGCCTGTTGTATCTGCTCGATCGACTGCGGCGCCGTCAGCGCTCGACACGTAAGCCCGGGGACTCCATCCACCTTGTGCCTGAAGGGCTCACTCCCGTCGAGACGGGGCTCCGCCGATCATCCGCGCGAGCAGAGGATCGGTGCGACCTCCTCGACGCCTCCCTCCGAGCGTTCGCCGCGGGAGCCTTCGGGGACTCCGCTATGAGTGCGCCGCAGCTGCTCGCAGCGCGGAGCTTCGCCGACTCGGTCGAGCTGCTGTTCGATCGCCCGTTGGACGGGAACGTTCTCGGCTTCACGTCACAGTCCGGCGGCCGCCTCTGGGTAACGGAGCCGGCCATCACGACGGACATCCTGCGAAAGCTCGCAGCCGACGATTCGATCGCTCCGTATCCCACGCTGGTGACGATGGGCGAGGTCGATGGTGGAGACCTCCTGGTCGACCTCGAGTCGGTCGGGATCTTCACCGTGCATCAGGGCAGCGTTGGCAACACAGCAGATGTCTTCCGACGCATCGTTGTCGAGCTGGCAACAAGCCAGTGGGGCGACTTCTTCGACGTCATCACGATCGGCGACGAGGTTCCGGACTTCGCCGGCTTCGAGCGCACGCGACGCCTTTCGACGCTCGATGACGCGCTCGATGCCTTGGAGGCATCGGCGAGAGAGATCGACGAGTCGCTGAACACGATCCGAGCGACTTCGACCGTTGCGCCACGAACATCCTTCGCACTCGGCGATGG
>CALMLJ010000564.1 GCA_937868025.1 uncultured Acidimicrobiaceae bacterium | reverse complement strand
AGGACGGCAAGGAGATCAAGACCGAAGAGGGCCACGTGAGCCTCCTCGAGCGCGAAGACTGACCGGACCGGGCGCTGACCCTGCCGATCGTCGATCTCGTCAGGCGAATGCCGACCGCGACGCACGAACCGCGTGCAGATTCCGCCGCCCTCATTGGGCGCGATCTGCACGCGGTTCGCTTGTCGGAGGTCAGTCGGTGGCGAGCCCGATGGGGCAGCTGAGTCCGGTGCCGCCGAGGCCGCAGTAGCCGCCGGGGTTCTTGGCCAAGTACTGCTGGTGGTAGTTCTCGGCGTAGTAGAAGGGCCCGGCTTCGGCGATCTCGGTCGTGATCGATCCGTAGCCGGCGGCGTCGAGCTTGGCCTGGAACGCGTCGCGGGTGCGTTCGGCGGCGGCCCGCTGCTCGGCGCTCCTCACGTAGACCGCTGAGCGGTACTGCGTGCCGACGTCGTTGCCCTGGGCCATGCCCTGGGTGGGGTTGTGGCCCTCCCAGAACGCCGCCAGGACCTGTTCGAGGCTGATGACCACCGGGTCGAAATCGACCAGGACGACCTCGGTGTGGCCGGTCTTCCCGCTGCACACCTCTTCGTAGGTGGGGTTGGGGGTGTACCCGCCGGCGTAGCCGACGGCCGTCACCCACACTCCTTCGGTCTGCCAGAACAGCCGCTCGGCACCCCAGAAGCACCCGAGCCCGACCACGACCTGCTCGTGGCCGTCGGGAAACGGCGCCACCAACGACCGGCCGCTCACGAAGTGCGGCTCGGGCGTGACGATCGCCTGGTCCCGACCGCCGAGCGCGGCGTCGGGTTCGACCATCGTGGTCTTGGCTCGGGAGAACAACATGGGTTACCTCACATGAACTTGGTCTTGGTGGTGACGTCGTACCGGTCGATGCTCGTGCCGGAGATGCCGAAGGAGCCAGCCGCCCCGAGGAAGGCGGCCATGTGCTCGGAGCCCATGTGTGCGTTGAGGGCGTCCTCGTCCGCCCACTCCTCGAACACATGGAGGGTTCCGGGCTCGCTGTGGGACAACCAGAATCCATAGTCGATATTCCCGGGTTCGGCACGGGTCTGGGTCTCGAGGTCGGCGATGGCCGCGGTGGCCGCGTCGAGGTGTGCCGGGTCGATGACGATGGTGCCCGAGATGACGATCATGTGCGTGGTTTCCCCCGTGTGTGAGTCGCCCGTCGGGTGACGGGCGGCGAATCTCCGCACTGTAGAGGCAGTCGACCCCACTCCCGGATCGCAGGATCGTCATGAGGAAGAGGTAGGACTTGCCGATCCGCGGAAGTAGCCTTCCGCGATGGCTTCTTCCCCCGAGGGTCCTGGTTGGTGGCAAGCGTCCGATGGGCAGTGGTATCCCCCCGAGAGCCACCCCAACTATCGGCCGCCGACGGCGCCCCCGACCGCGCCGCCGACCGAGCAGTACCAGCTGCCAGCGACCCAGCCGACGCCGCAGTATCAGGCTCCTCCCGCTGCGCCGCCGTACCAGGCACCGACGGCACCGCCCGCTTACGGTCAGCCGAACCCGTACGGCCAGCCTCCGCAGGGCCCTCCGCCCGGCCAGTACGTCGGAGGTGCCTACGGCGCGCCCCCGCCGGCGGCACCGCCCGCTTCGGGGAAGGGCAAGGGCATCCTCATCGCTGCGATCGTGGTCGCCGTGTTGCTGATCGCCGGGGTGCTGGTTGCAGTCCTCGCCGGCGGGTCCGATGACGATTCGGCCGACGGCGGCCCCGAGGTGATCGTCGGCGGACGCGACACCGGGAGCACCACCGGTGGCCAGGTCGGCACCGACCCCGACAAGAGCATCAAGGAAGACGCGCCGGACGCGACCAGCGAGCTCGACATCGTCGGGCCGTCGAGTGGTCCCGAGAACGCGGTGATCTCGGCGGCGATCGTCGACATCCAGAGCTTCTGGACCGACGAGATGCCCGACGCCTACGGCGCGGAGTACCAGCCGGTGGAAGGTGGCTTCTTCTCCTGGAGCCCCGACGAATCGTTGCCGCCGTGCGTTGATTCCCCCGACAACATCTCGGGCAACGCCTTCTACTGCGGGCAGGCCGACGTGATCGCCTGGGACGACTCCGATCTCATCCCGCACCTCTACAACACGTACGGCGACCTCTCCGTCGCGATCGTGTTCGCCCACGAATGGGGTCACGCCATCCAGGCACGGGTGGGCATGGAGGGTGCGACGGTGACGCTCGAACAGCAGGCCGACTGCTTCGCCGGTGCGTGGGTGCAGCACGTGCAGTCCGGCGGCTCCAACTTCTTCACCGCCGATGGTCCGGCCCTCGACCAGGCCCTCGCCGGCTTCCTCGAGATCGCCGACACGCCGGGTACGTCCGCGATGGACGAGAACGCGCACGGCAGCGCGTTCGACCGCATCAACTCGTTCCAGGAAGGCCTCGAGGGCGGTGCGGCAACGTGTTCGGGCTACAGCGACGAGACGGTCGGGCCTCGGCTCGTTGAGCTGGAGTTCGAGTCACAGGAGGACTTCGACGCCGGCGGCAACGCACCGTACGAGGACATCATCGAACTGTCGACCTCCGACCTCGAGGACTACTGGTCCAAGATCGGCCAGCAGGACTTCGGCGCGACCTGGACCACACTCTCCCCGGCGCAAGCGTTCGACGGCACCTCCGGTGAGTCCCCTCCGTGCGGTGACTCGGACACCAGTGGCTACACGCTCTTCTACTGCGCTGAGGACAACTTCGTCGCCTACGACGACGTCGGGCTGTTCCCCGAGGTCTACGACTCGCTGGGTGACTTCGCCGTGGGAGCGCTGTACGGGAGCCAGTACTCGCTCGCGGCGCAGAACCAGTTCGGGATCGCACCCGACGATGCTCGTGACCAGAACCTGATGGCGGACTGCATGACGGGATCGTGGGCGGCGAGCATCTTCCTGCAGGACCGCATCACCGACCAGGACGAGGTCCTGCGTCTCCAGTTGTCGCCGGGCGACTTCGACGAGGCCATCAAGGTCCTGCTCGCGCTGGGATCGCGCGAAGAGGACGGTGGGACGCAGGGCACCGGGTTCGAGCGCGTCACCGCCTTCCGCAAGGGCGTGATCAACGGTGTGCAGGCCTGCACCTCCGGGGGCTGACGCGGAGGCGGTCCGTTACTCGACGACGATGCCGGCGAGGTTCTCCGGTGCCGGCGGGAACGCCATGTCGAGGCCGCGCAGGGTCTGGACCATGATCTCGGCGACGACGAGGTCGCGGTACCACTTGTTGTCCGCCGGTACGACGTACCACGGGGCCTCCGACGTCGAGGTCGAGTTCAGCATGTCGGTGAACGCTGTCTGGTAGTCGTCCCACCGCTTGCGTTCGGCCAGGTCACCCTCGGCGAACTTCCAGTTCTTCGTCGGGTCGTCGAGGCGGGCCTGCAGCCGTTCCTTCTGCTCACCCTTCGAGATGTGCAGGTAGAACTTCACGATCGTCGTGCCCTCGTCGGTGAGCAGTCGCTCGAAGTCGACGATGTGTTGGTACCGCTTCTTCCACCGTGACGGGGGGACGAGGTCGTGGACCCGAACGATCAGCACGTCCTCGTAGTGACTGCGATTGAACACCACGAGCTCGCCGGTACCGGGCACCTGGGAGTGGACCCGCCACAGGTAGTCGTGGGCGAGCTCGTCTTCCGACGGTGCCTTGAACGACGCGACCCGAACGCCTTGGGGGTTGCACGCGCCGAACACGTTGCGGATCGTGCCGTCCTTGCCGCCCGTGTCGGTGGCCTGGATGACGGCGAGCACCTTGTGGTGGTGGTCGGCGTAGAGCAGGTACTGCAGCTCCTCGAGCTCGGTGGTGAGCTGTGCGATGCGCTCGCGAGCCTCCGCCTTCGAGATGCCTTTGGGCGCCTTCGTCGGGATCTTGGTGAGGTCGACGGTGTCGGAGCGCTTCACCCGAAACGTGGAGATGTCCATGGGGCAAGTGTGCCGCGCGGAACGCCCGGTCGCTCCTAGCCGCCGAAGCGTTCCTTCGAGATGGGCCCCTGCGCTTTTGCCGCCTGCTCGTACGCGTCCCAGTTCGGGTTCATGTGACGGAGGTCGAGCGTCGCTCCGGGAGCGGGAAGGTCGGCCTCCGACGCCAGGATCGCGTCGCCGTCCCACGAGAACAGCTGCACCGCCGACCGCTGGTCGATGATGACCGGCGGGCCACCGGCGACGCCGGTGCCGCTCAGGTAGGCGGTCGACGGCGCGGCGCTGAGCGTGAGGCGGCCCCATTGGGTGGACGAGGTGCGGTGCACGTGGCCGGCGACGACCCGGACGACCTGGGTGTGGTTCGCGAGGACCTCGCGCAGGAACTCGGCGCCGGCGACGCCGTTGTAGTCGAACCACCATGCGCCGGTTGCGTACGGGACGTGGTGCATGAACACGATCGTCGGCGCCTCGGGGCGGAGCGCCAGGGTGCGATCGAGCCACTGGGCGCCCTCGGTGGTGACGAGGCCGCTGTGGTTGCCGGCGTCGGTTGTGTCGAAAGCGACGAGTCGTACGGGATGGTCGTCGACGACGTAGTGGAACGGGCCGGTGGGGTCGGGGAGTTCGACGGGGCAACAGTCGAGCGTGGCAAACGTTGCCCGGAGCCGGGCGGCGTCGTCGTGGTTGCCGGGGATCGGCAGGACGGGGCAGGGGGCGGACGCGAGGGCGGCTGCGAGCAGCTCGTACTCGGCCGGCGTTCCGTCGTTGACGAGGTCGCCGGTGAGGAGGATCACGTCGGGCACCCGGGGCAGGCCCGCGCACGTGTCGAGCGCGTCGACCAGCCGCTGGGGGGTGTCGACGAGTGCCCGGATCGCGGTGCCCTCGGTCGTGACGTGGGGGTCGGAGATCTGGGCGATCAGCATGTCGTGAGTCTTGCCGTACGACGGAGTCGGCGTCACGGCGCAGCGTCGTCGAACACGTACAGGCTGCCGGAGTAGCAGGCGACCCAGACCCGGTGGTCGACCTTGTCGTAGGTGATACCGATGGGGTGGTGGCCGGTGGGGACGCGTTGGATCTGCTGCATGTCGGAGGTGCGGATCTTGCTCATCGCGTCGGAGTCGTAGTTGACGACGTAGAGCGAGCCGCCGTCGGGCGCGATCGTCATGGATCGCGGCTGGCTCGGCGATGCGACCTTGGCGACGACGGTTCGCGTGGCCACGTCGATCTTCGCGACCTTGCCCTCGCCGTTGAGCGTCGCGTAGAGGAACTGGCCCTTGGGGTCGAGGACGAGGTGGCGGGGACCTTGGCCCACACCCTTGATCCACTCGACGGCGCCCGATGCCAGGTTCACGACGGCGATGTCCTTCGTGCCCATCGCGGCGACGAACGCGGTCGTGGAATCGGGCATCACGGCGATGCCGCGAGGAAAGCGGCCGATGTCGATGCGCTTGGTTTCCTTGCCGGTGGCGGCATCGACGACGCTGAGGTCGTAGCCGCACCAGTTGCTCGCCAGCACGGTGGAGTCGTCAGGTGTGACAGCGACGTACTTGGGGACGGGGCCGACCTCGATCACCTGGTCGATCGCCAGGCTCGCCGTGTCGATGCGATAGAGGAACGAGTTGTCCCAGCCGCCCTTGTTGCACTTGTCGTCGCCGGGGTTGTCGAAGCCGGCGCCGTACATCTGGTAGTTCGACACGTAGGCCTTGGTGCCGTCATGGCTGAACGCCATCTCGACCGGCCCGCCCTTCGACTCGCCGGGATGGCCCTCGAAACCCCACTCGGCGAGGTTCACGGTGTCGGGGATCTGCTTCACGAGAGCGAACGACCGGTCGTAGACCGTGACGGTGTGGCTGTAGATCATGTTCTGGGCGAAGAAGAGCCCGCCGTTGGAGGCTTCGACCGACTTGGGGGTGAGCGGCCCGGCGGTGATGACCTGCGCCTTGGACATGACCCGTTGGTCGGACGGGATCGTGTCGATTGTCGTTGTCGTGGTCGACGGGGGAGTGGTGGTGGTCGTGGCGACCTGCGGGTCGGGACGGTCGGTGGCGACCTCGACCGCGTCGTCGGCGACCGAGTCGACGGTTGCCCCGGCGCAGGCAGTGGCGAACGTTGCGGTCGCGAGGAGGGCTGCGGTGGCGAGGGCACGCACCTCGACAGTCTGTCAGGCGGGGCTCGCCGGTGGTGATGACGGCCCTCAGGTGAGCTGCAAGAGTGACGACCGTGAGCGGAATCGACAGCGCCCCTCGTGAACGACGCGTCGTCGGTGGTCACGGCATCGAGCTCTCGGTGGTCGAGCGCGGAGATGCCGACCGATCGACCGTCGTCCTCGTGCACGGCTACCCCGACCAACAGCACGTATGGGATCCGGTCGCCGAACGTCTTGCTGCCAATCACCACGTCGTGACGTACGACGTGCGCGGCGCCGGTCGGTCCGGGGTCCCGGCGAACGTCGACGGGTACCGACTCGACCGGTTGGTTGCCGACTTCGTCGCTGTGGTCGACGCGGTGGCGCCCGGGCGTCAGGTTCACCTCGTCGGACACGACTGGGGGTCGATCCAGTGTTGGGAGATCGTCTGCACCGCAGGGGTTTCGGACCGGGTCGCATCGTTCACGTCGATCTCCGGGCCGTCGCTCGACCACGTGGGTCGGTGGGTGCGTCGACGCACCTCGTTCGGGCCGACGATCGGTCAGCTCGTCGGCCAGGCCGCCAAGTCGTGGTACGTGGTGGCGCTGCAGAGCCCGATCACACCGGTGTTGTGGCGGCGTCTGATTTGGCGACGGCTCCCGCCGGTGCTGGCTCGAACCGAAGGGGTCGAAGCGGATGACGAGTGGCCCGGTTCGACACTCGCCGAGGACGGAGCGAACGGCACGAACCTCTACCGGGCCAACATCCACGAGCGTGTCCGACGACCGCGACCGCGTCGGACATTGGTGCCGACCCAGGTGATCGCTCCGCTCGAGGATCGTTACGTCAGCCCGGCGATGGTGCGGGGTATCGTCGACCTCGGTGACCGCGTTGTGGTGCGCGAGGTAGCGGGCGGGCACTGGATCGTGCGCCGACGGCCCGAACGCGTCGCCCGCTGGATCGAGGACCACATCTCGGCGAACCCGACCGAGGCCTACCAGTAACCGAGGGCAGCGGCGTCCCGAGCGAGGTCGTCACGGAACGCCGGGTGCGCGATCGCGACGAGCGCGTGCGCACGCTCGCGGATGCTGCGGCCCCGAAGCTCGGCAACGCCGTACTCGGTCACGATCTTGTCGACGGTGTTCTTCATGGTCGTCACGACCGAACCCGGCGTGAGCTGCCCGACGATCCGTGACACCGACCCGCCGCGTGCGGTCGACGGCATCACGACGAACCCCTGGCCGCCCTGGGAGTACATCGCGCCGCGAGCGAAGTCGGCTTGGCCGCCCGACCCCGACCAGTAGCGACCGCCCACCGTCTCCGACGCGCACTGACCGAGGAAGTCGACCTCGGTCGTCGCGTTGATCGACACCATCTTCGGCTGCTGGGCGATGATGCGCGGGTCGTTGACCCAGTCGACGGGCAGGAGGTCGACGGCGAGGTGCTCGTCGAGAAAGTCGTAGAGACGCCGGCTGCCGAGCGCGAACGTTGTCACCACCTTCGACGGGACGCGGACCTTGCGGACGCCGGTGACGGCTCCGGACTCGATGAGATCGATCATCGGATCGGTCATCACCTCGGTGTGGATACCCAGGTCTCGGTGACCGGTGAGTTGGTGGAGGACCGCGGTCGGGGTGGCTCCGATGCCCGCCTGGAGTGTGGCGCCGTCGGGAATGCGCTCCACGACGAAGGTGCCGATGCGCCGGGCGATGTCGTCGGGTTCGGTCTCGGGCACGTTGATCAGCGGATAGTCGGCCTCGCACCATCCGACCACTTGGCTGATGTGGATCTGGTTGCGCCCGTTCGTGCGTGGCATCTGCGCGTTGACCTCGACGAAGAACGGCACGGTGCCGACGAGGCTCGCGGTGTAGTCGGCGTTCGTGCCGAGGGTGAAGTAGCCGTGCGCGTCGGGCGGCGACACGCTGGCCACGACGAGGGTCGGGCCGTCGAGCCGACGGAGCAACAACGGCAGCTCACTGAAGTTGGCGGGAACGAAGTCGATCGTGCCCGCATGGAAGGCGGAGCGAGTGACATCGGAGAGGAAGTACGACACGTGGTCGAGCCGGCCACGGCCGGGCCGGTGGAGGTAGGCGTGATCGTGCTGCGCGTGCATCTGGTGCACCCGGACGTCGCGCAGCGAGTCGGCGGCGGCGTCGAGGGCCTCGATGATGGTGACGGGCTCGCCGTTGGCCAAGGGCACGACGATGTTGGTGCCGTGGGTGACGTGCTCGAGAACTGCCTCGGCGGGCGACGGCGAGGTCATCTGCATGGGCGCGAGGCTACCGACCGTGGGTACCGACTGGATGAACACCGCGCGCGCCGGGTACAGTGCGATCTCCGCCGCGGGGTGGAGCAGTTCGGTAGCTCGTCGGGCTCATAACCCGAAGGTCGCGGGTTCAAATCCCGCCCCCGCCACCATGTGAGAACCCAACAACGGCGGGCCTTTCGGCCCGCCGTTGTGGTCTCCGGAAGCGGTTGATCGGCCGGCGTCTGCCAGATTGTCTGCCAGATTTGCGAAATCGTGTCGCGGAGCGTCTGCCCGGAAACCCGAGGGTCATCAGGAATGGGCTCGGCGCGATGAGGCCGGCTGCCGATCATCCGCCTGCGTCGGACATGCCATCGACCGTGCCCTCAGGTGCCGGTCCGGCCTCGTCGGCAGCGAAGACAAGCTTGTGGAAGAGCTGCGCTGCTTCGGCCTGCATGCCGGGGATGACGTGTGCGTAGACGTCCATGGTGAACGCGACCGTCGCGTGACCGAGGCGCTCCGAGACGACCTTCGGCGGTGCCCCGGCCTTCAGGAGCAGGGTGGCGTGGGTGTGACGCAGATCGTGGAACCTGATGCGCGGGACGTCGGTTCGGAGGACTCGTCGTTCGAACGCCTGGCGCACGTTGTCGGGGTGGAAGTTGGTGCCGTCGGGCTTCGTGAACACGAGTTCCGATGCTCCGGGGATGCCGAGGACGGAGCGCTGCTCGGCCTGAGCCCGCTTGTGTGCGGCGAGCACGTCGAGGGTGTGGGCGTCGAGGTCGACCGTGCGCTGCCCACGCCGGGTCTTGGGCTGGGAGTCGATGACCTCGCCGGCGACGGAGATGATCGCTCGGCGAACGGACAGGCATCGTCCATCGAAGTCGACGTCGCGCCACCGGAGTCCGAGCAGCTCGCCCCGTCGCATCCCGGTGTTCGCGGCGAGGAACCAGACTGGCCAGTGGTGGTGGTCCTGGTTGCTCTCGAGGAAGTACCGGAGCTCGGGCCCGGTCCAGTACCGGATCGAGTCGGTGTCGGTCGCTCGAACCTTGGGTGGCTTCGCCGAGGCGGCAGGGTTCGACCGCAGGTACAGCAGGTCCACCGCATCGTCGAACGCCTTGTGCAATGCGACGTGGACGTTTCGAACCGACTTCGCCGACAGACCGCCCTTGCCGTTCCTCCGGCCGTCGGTCAGGAGGCCGGTGTAGAAGCGGGTGAGATCCATGGGCCGGATCATCTGGAGATGAGCGTCGCCGAGGTGGGGCAGGACGTGATTGACGACGTTCCGGCGGTAGGACTCGTAGGTGGAGTGCCGCAGCTCGTTGCGCACCGAGGGCAGCCACTCGTCGAGCAGGTACACCCGCAGCGTCATTTCGTCGGCCTCGACCTGACGGTTCGTCTCGTGCTCGGTGAGCAACGTCGTGAGCAGGTGCTGCGCCGAGCGCTTGGTCGTCCCTGCCCGATGCCAGCGTCGCTGCCGCTTGCGGGTCAGCCGGTCGGTGCCGTGGTCGAGAACGACGTAGTAGACGCCACGCCGCTGGGTGATCCATCCATTCATCGGACTGGTCTCCTGATCAGAGGGGCAGCTGACCCTGGGCGGGATGCTGCGATCGGGGAGACCGGAAACCGGTGAGAGCGGCGTCGTCGGCATCGGGTGCGATGCGAGCGGCGAGCCATCGGGTCGGAACGAGGATTCGTCGGCCGACCCGCAGCGACGGTAGCTCACCGGACCGGACCGACGCGTAGACGGTCTTGCGGTCGAGGCCGAGAATCTCGGCGACCTCATCGACGCTCAACGTGGGTTGAGATATGGGATCTGGCAGAAGCTTCTTCATGCCCACCTAAGCGCGTGTGAAGTGCAGCGATCGTGACGAATTCCGCGTTGCGACGATTGACACTGCATGGTCAACGGGGGTTGTCGCCTGGCATCTTTCGCCGTCGGCGGAAGGTGCCAGTCTGTGCAAGTTGTTTCGACGCGCTCTGGCCGGAGGAGACGATGTGGGAGAGCATCCTTTTGCCACCGACTTGGAGTCGAGGAGAACGGGCGCCGGAGAGAGGAGCCGCGCTGGTTGGGTTCGGGTCACCGGGCGCTCGTGCGGCCGATGACGTTGCCGGGCGCTATGTGGTCAGCCGCCGGCCGTCTCGACCTCTTCCACAGCCGGCCGCAGCTCGGTGAGGGTCAGGGCGAAGTGATCGCCGCCGGTGGTCTGCCGTCGCCGACCTGTCGTGTTTGCCGTCGCCTTCGCGGTCGTGTCCCCGTCTCGCGGGTCGTGGCCATCCCTGACCATCGCCTTGGTCATCCCTGACCATCTCATGACCGCCGTCTGAAATCGCCCTGACCATTCGGAGATCGCCCTCGATGCGGGCCGTTCTGCGGCAGTTCGCTGTCTCGGGAAGGAACCGTGCCTGGTCGGGCGACGGCGATCGAGGAGACGGCTACTGCGGTGGCCGTTTTGCAATGGTGCTTGCAGCACCGGCGAGGGGTAGCGTCGGTCGTGGTGGCGGCACCTCCGGACTGAGCGGGCGCCTTCTGCCCTGAGACCCCGCCTCCAACAACCTGGGCGGGGTCTCGCCGTTC
>CALMLJ010000563.1 GCA_937868025.1 uncultured Acidimicrobiaceae bacterium | reverse complement strand
CCTGGTGACGCTGCTCCGGCTGCTCGGCGATATCCCGACGGAGAACCACCCTCATTCGGGTTCCCCGTCGGGAGAACGAGGAGCGCAGCAGGTGGAGGTCGGTGGCGCCGAGGTCGCGTTCGCTCGCTGACCGGCGTCAGTCGACGTCGGCGACGACTTCGATTCGGTTCCCGCCGGGGTCTCGGGTGAACCCCCGGCCGACCCCGAACAAGGCGTCGGCGTCCTCCCACTCGGCGCCGGAGGCGACACAGGCCGTCTTGACGGCCGCGACATCGGGGACGGCCACGGCGACGTGCGCGTCGGAGTGGCCCACGTGGTCACGTTCGGAGATGTGGAGCTCGAAGGAGCCGGCGTCCAACCAGGCTCCGGGCCGGCCGCTGCGCCCCTGGCGCGGGAGATCGACCATGCCGAAGACCGACCGCCAGAACACGGCGGTCGGCTCGGCGAGCCCCGGGGGCACCACCAGGTTCACGTGATGGAGGCGCACGATTCGGCCGACGTGACTACTTGCGCGACGCCTTGATGATGTTGAGCGCCGAGCCGGCCTTGAACCACTCGATGTGCTCGGGGCTCATCGTGTGGTTGGCCTGGAACGAAACGGTGGTGCCGTCGGGCTTGGTCAGCACGAGGTCGACGGGCTTGCCGTCGGCGAGCTCGGACAGGCCGACGACCGAGATGCGGTCGTCCTCGCCGATGGCATCGTACACCGACGGGTCGGCAAACGTCAGCGGCAGGACCCCCTGCTTCTTGAGGTTGGCCTCGTGGATACGGGCGAAGCTGCGAACCAGGATCGCCTTGGCGCCGCGGAAGCGGGGCTCCATGGCGGCGTGTTCACGGGAGCTGCCCTCGCCCCAGTTCTCGTCACCGACCGCGATCCAGGCCTGGCCGGCCTCGTGGTAGTGCTTGGCGATGTCGGGGAACGACTTGGTCGTCCCGTCGAGCTGGTCCTTGCCTTCACCGACGGCGTCGGTGAAGGCGTTGACGGCCCCGAGGAAGAGGTTGCCCGAGATGTTCTCGAGGTGGCCGCGGTACTTGAGCCACGGTCCGGCCATCGAGATGTGGTCGGTGGTGCACTTGCCCTTCGCCTTCAGGAGGATCGGCAGCGCGAGGTAGTCGTTGCCGTCCCACGGTTCGAACGGCTCGAGCAGCTGGAGGCGGTCGGAGGTGGGGGAGACCTTGACCTCGACGCCGGAGCTGTCCTCGGGCGGGGCGATGAAGGTGTTCTCACCGGGGGTGAACCCGGCCGGCGGGAGCTCGAGGCCCTCGGGCACCGTGAGCTTGACCTGCTCGCCCGCGGCGTTGGTGAGGGTGTCGTTGATCGGGTCGAAGTCGACGGTGCCGGCCAGGGCGAGCGCGACGACCGTCTCGGGCGAGGTCACGAAGGCGAGCGTGTTGGCCGAGCCGTCGTTGCGCTTCGGGAAGTTGCGGTTGTAGCTCGTGACGATCGTGTTGACGTGGTCGTTGTCCTCGGCGGGCCGTGACCACTGGCCGATACAGGGACCGCAGGCGTTGGCGAGCACCGTGGCACCGGCCGCCTCGAACGTGCCGAGCAGCCCGTCGCGCTCGATGGTGGCGCGCACCTGCTCGGAGCCGGGCGTGATGAGAAGCGGCACCTTGACCGACAGCCCGTTGTCGGCGGCGTGGCGGAGGATCGACGCGGCGCGGGTGATGTCCTCGTAGGAGGAGTTGGTGCACGAGCCGACCAGTGCGGAGCTGATCTCGAGTGGCCAACCCTGCTCGCGGGCCTCGGCGCCGAGGTCCTTGACCTCACGGGCGAGATCGGGCGTGTGGGGACCGTTGATGTGCGGCTGCAGGGTCGACAGATCGATCTCGATGACCTGGTCGAAGTAGTCGGCGGGGTTGGCCAGGACGTCGTCGTCGGCACGGAGGTGCGCCGCAACGGCATCGGCGGCATCGGCGATCGCCTCGCGAGCGGTGCTCTTGAGGTAGCGACTCATGGCCTCGTCGTACCCGAAGAGGGATGTGGTGGCCCCGATCTCGGCACCCATGTTGCAGATGGTCGCCTTGCCGGTGCAGCTGATGGACTCGGCGCCGGGACCGAAGTACTCGACGATGGCGCCGGTACCGCCCTTGACGGTCAGGATCTCGGCGACCTTCAGGATGATGTCCTTCGGGGCCGACCACCCGTTGAGCTCGCCGGTGAGGTGGACGCCGATGAGCTTGGGCCAGCGGACGTTGAACGGGAAGCCGGTCATGACGTCGACGGCGTCGGCGCCACCGACGCCGATGGCGATCGTGCCGAGGCCGCCGGCGTTGGGCGTGTGGCTGTCGGTGCCGATCATCATGGCGCCCGGGAAGGCGTACTGCTCGAGGACGACCTGGTGGATGATGCCCGAGCCGGGACCCCAGAAGCCGATGCCGTACTTGGCGGACACCGACTCGAGGAAGTCGTAGACCTCCTTGTTGCCCTGCTCGGCGGCGAGGAGGTCGGTCTTGGCGCCCACCTTCGCCTGGATGAGGTGGTCGCAGTGGACCGTGGACGGCACGGCGACCTGGGGGAGGCCGGCCGTCATGAACTGGAGCAGCGCCATCTGCGCCGTCGCGTCCTGCATGGCCACGCGGTCGGGACGCAGGTCGTTGTAGGAGACCGCACGCTCGACGGGGGCGGTCGGGTCGGCGAGCTGTGCGGCGTCGAGGTGGTTGAACAGGATCTTCTCGGCAAGGGTGAGCGACCGACCGAGGCGCTCACGGCCGACGGCCAGACGTGCCTCGAGGGTGGCGTAGACGCCGTTGACGAGCTCGATCGGGGTGGTGGCTTCGACGGTCATGAGAACGCTCCGTGCTTCGGGGAGGAGTGCGGTTGATACGAGATACAAGTAGAATACAAGCCAGCGATGGACAAGACAAGTAAGAGACAAGTGGACCGGGACAGCGAGCAGGCGGCGAACCGGACCATCCGGTACCAGGTGATCGCCGACGACCTTCGTCGACGCGTCGTCTCCGGTGAATTTCCCGCCGGCAACCTCCTGCCGTCGGAATCGGAACTGTCCGCAGAATACGCGGCGAGTCGGGTCACCGTGCGGAGGGCGCTCGAAGCGCTGCGGTCCGAACGTCTCGTCGACTCCCGCCAGGGCTTCGGCTGGTTCGTGGCGGCAGATCCGCTTCGCCAGGAACTCCACCGTCTCGGCACGATCGAAAGCCAACTTCGCGCCGCCGGCCTCGCGAGCGAACGGAGGATCCTCTCGTTCAGCTTCATCGAGGCACCGCCGCGGGTCCGAGACATCCTCGGCGAGCGCCAAGTGCTCGAGGTCCGACGCCTCAATCTCGCCGATGGGCAGCCGTTCGCCCTCGTCACCGTGTGGTGCCCCGAGGAACTCGGAGCCGAGCTGTCGCGGGCCGACGTCGAGCGCGCGAGCTTTCTCGAACAACTCCCCGTCGAGCTCGGTGGGGCGAGTCAGACCATCGGCGCCGAAGCTGCCCAGGCCGACGTCGCGCAGCTTCTCGACGTGCCGGTCGGGTCACCCCTCCTCGTCGCCGAGCGCGTGACCCGCACGGTCGGTGGCCGGCCGGTGCTCGTCAGTCGCCACGTGTTCGCCGCGCACCGCACCGAGTTCGCGGTCGAGCTGCCCGCCGCCACCGACGTCCTGGGCCCCGCTGGGCTGCGCCTGGTCGAGTAGATAGCGTCGTACTCATGCGCTCACGCCCACGCCCGCTCGCCGCCCTGCTCGTCGCCCTCACGATCGTGGTTGCCGGCTGTGGCGGCGACGATCCGGTGACCCGCGAGCAGTACCTCGACCACGCCGTGGCCTTCTCGACGGCGGCGAAGACGCCCGAGCAGAAGGAGTCGATGCGCAAGCTGTTCGACTGCGCGTGGCCCGAGGTCTCCAAGGACGAGGAGCTGCTCGCCAGGTTCATGGCGGCCGACACGTCCGAGCCCGACCTCAGCGCGGCCATGTCGAAGTTGCTGGCGCCGTGCGTCGGGGCCGCCGCCGAGGCCGCGTTGTCGACGACGACCACCGCCGCGCCGCCCACCACGGCGCCGGAGTGAACGCTCACTGAACAGCAGCGAAAACCCTCGAAATCCTTGCGTTCGGGGGAGGCGGAGCGCGTCCCCCATCGGTCATGATCAGCCCGAGCACCGGCAGGCGATACCGGTGAACGGATCGAGGGAGACCATGAAGAACCGACTGACGTCACTGTTCGTCGCGGGTGTGGGCGCGCTGGCGATCTTCACGTCGGCCTGTGTGCCGGAGCAGCCCACCGGGGGCAATCAGGCACCGGTCGCCGCCTTCACGGCCGACCCCTCGAGCGGTGTCGCACCGCTCGAGGTCACGTTCAACGCTGCAGCGTCGAGCGATCCCGACGGGACGATCACCGGCTACGCCTGGGACTTCGGTGACGGAGGAACCTCCGCTTCAGCGGCCCCGTCCCACACGTTCACGACGCCCGGCGCCCACGTCGTCACCCTCACCGTGACCGACAACGCCGGCGCCACCGACGGCGAGTCGACCACGATCACGGTCACCTCGGCGCCCGTGAACCAGTCGCCCGTCGCAGCGTTCGTCCCCGATGTCACGTCCGGCACCGCGC
The DNA here is from genome assembly GCA_937868025.1 of uncultured Acidimicrobiaceae bacterium. Next base: position 1,152 of record CALMLJ010000563.1, on the reverse strand, counting down.
CCATGACCGTCATGTTCGACTCGTCGGGGTCGAGCGACCCGGACGGGACGATCACCGGCTACGCCTGGGACTTCGGCGACGGGAGCACGTCGACCGATCCCGACCCGACCCACGACTACACGGCGCCCGGCGTCCGCACCGTCACGCTCACCGTGACCGACGACGACGGGGCGACGGCCACGGCGACCGCCGTGATCACCGTCGGGGCGAACCAACCCCCGACCGCTGCCGGCTCGGCCACACCGACCTCGGGTCGCGCTCCGCTCACGGTCGCCTTCGACGCGGCGGGTTCGAGCGATCCCGAGAACGGCTCCCTGTCGTTCGACTGGGACTTCGGTGACGGTGGCGTCGCCGCCACGGCGCAGGCGACCCACGTCTACGCCGTCGGTGAGTGGACCGCGACGCTGACCGTCACCGACGACCGAGGTCAGACCGACACCCGGCAGTTCACCGTCACCGCCGTCGCCAACCAGGCGCCGATCGCGGCCGCGCAGGCCCTGCCGAGCACCGGCGACGCCCCGCTGACGGTGCAGTTCGACTCGTCGCTGTCGACCGACGACGTGGGCATCGTGTCCTACCTGTGGGACTTCGACGACGTCGGCGCCACGTCCACCGATGCCAACCCGACCCACGTGTTCGTCACCCCCGGCAGCTACGACGTGCAGCTCACGGTCACCGATGGCGAGGGCGCGTCCCACACGTCGTCGATCGGGGTCGCCGTGAGCACGCCCAACCAGCCCCCAACGGCGACGGCGGGCGCGGACGTCACGAGCGGCAAGGCCCCGCTCGTGGTCGGCTTCGACGGCACGGCATCGACCGACGATCGTGGTATCGCCTCTTACGCCTGGGACTTCGGTGACGGCGGCACCTCGACGATCGCCGAGCCGACGCACACGTTCGCCGCCGGCACCCACACCGTGGTGCTCACCGTGACCGACACCGACGGGGTGACCGACAGCGACTCGGTCACGATCACGGTGGTGCCCAACCAGGCGCCGACCGCTGACGCAGTGGCGGACCTCCTCGCCGGCAAGGCGCCCCTCGCGGTCCAGCTCGACGGGACCGGGTCGACCGACGGCGACGGCTCGATCGTCTCCTACGCCTGGGACTTCGGCGACGGCGGCACCTCGACCATCGCCGAGCCCGCGCACA
>CALMLJ010000562.1 GCA_937868025.1 uncultured Acidimicrobiaceae bacterium | reverse complement strand
AGCGACGACATCGTCGTCGCGGGGTTCTCCGGCGGTGACCGCCACGACGGCACGTTCCGGGTCCGCAACGGCGCCGACGGTCCCGAGCTGGTGATCGAGGCGTTCCTCGGCGGCGCGCACCTCCCGGCCGGTGGCGAGCGGGTGCTGCACGACGTGCTCGTGCTCCCGGGCGCGACGGGTGAGCACAGCGCGCTGCTCGACCGATGGGCCGTCGACGTCGGTCGAGCTGCGAGCGCCCGAGTGGATGCGCCGTACCAAGTGGGGTGGTGCTCCTGGTACCACTACTTCCACGAGATCGACGAGGCCGCACTCGACGCCAACCTCGCCCTCGCCGGCGATTGGCCCTTCGACGTCTTCCAGCTCGACGACGGCTACCAGCCCGCCATCGGCGATTGGCTGCGTACCAACGACACCTTCGATTCGGACCTCGACGCGATCGCCGACCGCATCGCCGCGGCCGGCCGCCGTCCCGGCATCTGGCTCGCCCCGTTCTCGATGCACCCGAACTACGAGATGTTCGGCCGTCATCCCGAGTGGCTCGCGACCACCACCGATGGTGCCGGCCCCATCCCGTCGATGATCCAGGACATCTGGGACGGGGTCGCCTACTCACTCGACGTCACCCGGCCCGAGGTGCTCGACCACCTCGAGGGCATCGCCCGGGGACTCCGCGACGCCGGATTCTCCTACCTCAAACTCGACTTCACCTACGCGCCGAGCTTCGACGGGATCTACGCCGACATGACGCAGACCCCCGCCGAGCGGGTGCGGGCCGCGTTCGCGGCGATCCGTCGTGGTGCCGGCGACCATGCCTTCCTCCTTGGCTGCGGCGCCCCACTCGCAAACGTCATCGGCCTCGTCGACGGCATGCGCATCGGTCCCGACGTCGCGCCGAACTGGGAGCCGTCGCCCGATCATGTCGGGATGAACGGCTACGAGGAGACGTCGCCGTCGACCCGCAACGCCTGGCAGTCGACCCTGGCCCGGTCCTTCCTGCATCGCCGTTTCTGGCTCAACGACCCCGATTGCATCATGCTGCGCACCGAGCACACCGACCTGGCGCCCGAATCGGCACGGGCGTGGGCGCTCGCCGTCGGGGCGTCGGGCGGCATGGCGTTGGTGTCCGACGATCTGTCGTTGCTCGGTCCGGCGGAACGCGAGCTGCTCGACGAGGTCGTCACGCTCGGCCGGATGGTCGACGACGAGATCCGCGCCGGCGCCCCGGCACCCTCGAGCCCCGACCTGATGGACCAGCGCACCCCGACGACCCTCGTCGCCGGGGCGAACCGCCTGGCGGGTGTGCCCGACGCCGGCACGGCCGAACTGCACCACGACCGAGAGCAACCGACACCATGAGCGACGCCACCACCGGCCTGCCCCTTCCCGACCCGATCCGACCGCCGCACCTCGTGGACGCAGGCGAGATCGACTCGCGCCTCCTGCCCGTCCCCGTCCGGATCGGCGCCTGGGTCGAACTCGTCGACGGGGCGCTCGTCGGCCACCTGCGCGTGCATCCCACCCTCACCCGGCACGGGGTCCTCGAACCGACGGCACTCGTGACGATGATCGACATGCTCGGGGGCCTGTCCGCCGACGACGACATCGAACACTGGGTGTTCACGTCGAACATGTCGCTCCGAATGCCACCGGTTCCGGCGCCCGAGGCGCTCCGCTGCACCGTGAGAACACTTCGCGCCGGTGCCCGGTCGTCCACGTCGGAGATCCTCATCAACGACGCCGGCGGAACTCCGCTCGGCATGGGGTTCGTGTCCTTCTCACGGGTGCCGCGCCGCCCCACCGACCTCCCCAAGCCCGAGTTCGACCTCGAGATCGTGGGCGAAGCCTGGTCGAGGATCGAGCCGCTCGACGAGCCACCCCGCGATGCCGCCGGCATGCGGGTGGTGGACGCTGCGACCGGCCACCTCGAGCTCGACCTCGCCGACAAGGTCAACAATCCGGCCGGCGCCCTGCACGGTGCCATGATCGGCATGCTGCTCGCCGCTGCCGCCGAGACCCTCGCCGACACGACCGTCGGGGGCGCTCATGTCGCCGGCGACCTCGACATCCGGTACCTCAACCAGGCCCGCAGCGGGCCGGTGGCCACCCGGGCGCGCTTCGTCGGCGACCCGGAGCTCGGTTCGGTCGTGGTCGACCTCGTCGACCGCGGCCGCGACGGTGTTCTCGTCGCCGTGGCGACCGTGCGCACCTACCGGGTCGGCGACTGACCCCACGCGACCGACACCACGAGGTCGCGCCAGTTCGTCGTCCAGCAGCTCCACGGGCTCCCGTCGAGCATCACCACGTCGGCCTCCGTGTCGATGTCGGCGAGCTCGCGCCGCAGACCGTGGCCGGCCGCCTTCAACACGGCCTCCTTGCGGGTCCACATGCGAATGAGGGCCCGGTCCAACGCGTCGCCCTCGAGGCCCTCGATCGCCGACTGTTCGGCGACGCTCAACACCCGGCGGGCGAAGCGCTCGGGTTCCACCGTGCGACGGTCGGCCCGTTCGATGTCGACGCCGATCTCGAACCCCAACCCGAATGCCGCGGCGACGTGATCGTCGGCGTCGCTCAGGTTGAACGCGAACGGCGAGGGGGCGCCGCCGAGACGGGGTTTGCCGCGGTCCGCCCGGTCGATCTCGATGTCGGCCGGATCCACGCCGAGGTGCCGCGCCGCGACCAGCTGCACGATCCTGTGGCCATCGTGCGCGCCGGCCGATGGCCCGCCGTGCACGAGCACGACCGGGGCATCGACGCGGAGCGGCGGCAGGTGGTCGGGATCGAAGGCGCGGACGACGGGGATCGCTCCACCGTTCGCGGTGGCGGCGGCCACCGGCGGTGCGCTCCGCTGCGCTCCGGCCTCTCCGCTAGCCCTTCTGGTGGTTCTCGACGAGGCGGCGGGCGATGACCTTGAGGCACAAGGTCTCATCCGCGCCCTCGAAGATCGACAGCACGCGGGCGTCGACGAAGTAGCGGCTCACGTCGTACTCCTCGGCGTAGCCCATGCCGCCGTGGATCTGCAT
>CALMLJ010000561.1 GCA_937868025.1 uncultured Acidimicrobiaceae bacterium | reverse complement strand
GACCGCAACATCAACGAATGGATGGCCGACACCGAGGTGTACGTCCGCGACGCAGCACTCCTCTTGGAGCAGGCGGCGGGCCGACTCATCCGCTCCGTCAACGACGTCGGCATGGTGGCAGTGCTCGACCCTCGGCTCGCCAAAGGCAGCCTCGTCACCATGGCAGAGACGGCCCGCCGCATCTACATCAACGAGGCCCTCGGTGCGTTCACCAACCGCACCGCCGACATGACCAAAGCCATCGAGTTCCTCCAGCAGCGCCGGGCCCTCGCAGCCGCAGCCTGATGCCGTTCACCGGACTTCCCACGCTCGCGGAGGCGAAGGCGGAGATCCCCGACTGGTTCGGGCTCGAGCTCGACCCGTACCAGATCACCGGCGCCGTCGGCGTCGCACGAGGGCGGACGGGACTCTTCGATGCCCCGGGGCTGGGAAAGGGTTCGCCGGCATCCACCATGATCCTCTCTCCGACCGGGTGGACCACCTACGGCGAGATCAGTGTCGGCGACCAAGTGATCGGCGCCGACGGGCACGCAACAACTGTGATCGGCGTCTTCCCTCGTGGCGAGCTCGACGTCTACCGGGTGACGATGAGCGACCGAACATCGGTGGTTGTCGACGGTGACCACTTGTGGTCTGTCCAATCCAAGAGCGAACGCAAACGCGGCGCCCACCCCCGCACGCGTTCGACACGGGAAATCATGGCCGACGGCCTCGCCAGAGACAACGGCGGCAACCTCGAGCACGTCAACTTCATCCCGATGGTCGAGCCCATCCACTTCGGCACCGATGCCGCCCTGCCGTTCGACCCGTGGCTTCTCGGCTTTCTTCTCGGCGACGGGTCATTCACGAAGAGCTCGATCAGCTTCACGACGGCCGACCAAGACGTCGTCGACCATGTCGCCGAGCTCCTTCCGACGTTCAACATCAAGCAGTACGGCAATCCGGACTCCAAACGGGCCAGGATCAACTACGGGATCTCCAGTGGCAAGCGCCCCGTCGCCAACGAGCTCGTCAACTACTTCCGCTCTGTTGGTCTCATGGGAAAGTCGTCATGGGAGAAGACGATCCCCGACCTGTACCTGTTCGCTCCTCGACCAGAACAGCGTCTCGACCTGCTCCGAGGCCTCATGGACAGCGACGGCACCGCCGGGGTCGCCGCGTCGTTCTGCTCCACGTCGGAAGCCTTGGCCGAGCAGGTTGCGTTCCTCGTCCAAAGCCTGGGTGGCAACGCCCGGATCGCCAGTCGCGTCACGAAGTACCGAGACCGAGACCAGCAACTTCGTGAGGGTCGTCGGTCCTACCTGGTCACGGTCACCATGCCGCCAGAGTTGTGCCCGTTCTGGCTGCCAAGAAAGGCCGAGGCGTGGCGCAAGCCTTGGAAGTACGGACCGATGCGGGCGATCTCCAAGATCGAGCCTGAGGGCCGAGCCAACGTCATCTGCATCGCCGTCGACGCTCCAGATCAGCTGTACGTCACCGAACACTGCATCGTCACCCACAACACGAGACAGTTCCTGGCGGCGGCAGCGATCCTCGAATCGACGCGCACCGTCATCACCTGCCCGCCCGTCGTCACGACCGCGTGGCGACGCGAAGCCGACACCTCGGGCCTACCCACCCTGGGCGGGCGCCACGCCGGCGAGACCGTGGTGTTCGTCTCCGGCCGCAAAGCGCCGGCGATTCCCGACCGCGGTGTGGTGGTGATCCCCGACACCCTCCTGCAGGCCCGCGGCGCACTCCTGGACGAACTCGTGGAATGGAATCCGACACTCGTCGGCGTCGACGAGGCTCACCGCGCCAAGACCTGGGAGTCGAAGCGGTCCGAAACGCTCCGAACCCTGAGCGCCAACCGTGCCGCCGTCGCCATCACCGGCACGCCGATGTTCGCCAACCCCGTCGAGCTCGCGGCATGCCTTGAGATCGCCGGCTGGCTCGACTTCTTCGGCGGATACGAGCGTTTCGTCTCCCGCTACGCACGCCAGATCGAAGTGAAGATCAAGGACCCGAAGAAGCTGGCTGCACTGAAGCGGAAGGGTGCGAAGACGTCGTTCCCGATGTGGGTGGCGCGCCGCGAGCACCTCCCCGAGCTCCAACAGTTGCTCGAGGAGCACGTCGCCGTTCGGCGCACCAAGGAGGAGGCGGATCTCGACCTGCCTCCGAAGCGACGCACAGCTCTCCCTGTCGACGTCGACCTCGCCGCGTTCCGTGAGGCCCACGGCCAGGTCGAGCAGCTCATCGACGACTGGCTCAACACGCTGGCCGGCGAACCGTCGACCGACGCGATCCGCGACTGGGCCCGCTCGAACATGGGCCTCGTCACAATGCTTCGCCGCGCCGCCGGCGTGTGCAAGGTCCCGGTCGCGGTCAACTACATCCGCGACTGGGTCGAGTCGACCACCCACGTCGACGACGACGGATACCTCCACTACGAGCGGCCGCTCATCGTGTGGACTCATCACCGTGCCGTGTCGGAGATGATGGCCGAGGTCGTTCCGACCGTGATCGGCAACGCCGGCGTCATCATCGGCGGGTCCACACAGGAACATCGCGACCGAGTGATCGACGGGTTCCAGGCCGGAGAGATTCCCGTCGTCATCTGCTCGATCGCCGCTGCGTCGACTGGGATCACCCTCAACCGATCGTCCGACGTCCTGTTCGTCGAATCGGATTGGACACCAGCGCTCGTCTCCCAGGCCGAGGACCGCTCTCACCGACGCGGCGTGAAGCGCCCCGTGCTCGTCACGACCCTCATCGCATCAGGCACCCTCGACGAGCACATCCAGAACGTCCTTCTCAACAAGGCCGAGGTGCTCGAACAGGTGCTCCCGGGTGCCGACCATCACGTCGGCAACGCTGCGGCGGACGGCGACAAGCATGCGAACGCGACCGACGTGATCGTCAAGATCGTGCACCAGCGACTCGAGCACCGACGCCGGCGCCGCCGCAACTGAGCCCCATAGCCACCGGCGTCGACCCATAGGTCGCAGCGTGGCCAACCTGCGATTCCCCGACCTCGACCCGGACGCACCAGAGCTGGCGCGCGTCGTTTCGGCCGCGCTGTCGCTGATGAAGTGGTCGAAGACGGCGACGTGGGCCGAGTTCTGCGGGGATGGTGAAGCGCAGCGAGGCATCGCTTGGCGGCGCGATGACATCGACACCTGGTGCCGGCAGCACCCCGAGACCGCCGAACACATCGCAGCACGCTGGGTTCCCGATCTCGACAGACTGCTCAACCGCCACAGCGCCGTCCTGAACCTCATCCGGCCGACGGTCACCAAGACCAAGGAACGCGACGGGGTTCCGTCGGTCACCATCGCCCTGTGCACCACGTGCAAGAGGTGGCAGCTCGTCGCCGGCCCGGTGGGAGTCACCTGCAAGCTCACCCTTGAATGCCCGGGTCCGACAGTGAAGGCCGGACCCGCCCCAGACCTACTCCGCAAACCGAGCCGCAGCTCCGACGACCTCCCCCTCGTCGACGA
>CALMLJ010000560.1 GCA_937868025.1 uncultured Acidimicrobiaceae bacterium | reverse complement strand
GGCGTCTCCGATCAGAGTGTGTCGGTGACCTTGCCGGCGATGCGACGCCGGGCGATCCGGGGCAGCAGCGCGGTCGCCCCGGCCGCGAGCCGGTTGGGCCAACCCGTGACCCGGAGCGCGTGCCCGGCGGCGACCGCCGCGAGCCCCTCGACGACGACCTCCTCGGGCTCCTGCCAGAGCAACGACGGCAGGTCATCGCTGTCGGCGCCGGAGCCCTCACCGAACTCGGTTCGCGTCGCGCCGGGGCACACGGCTGTCACGACGACGCCGGTGCCGCGGTACTCCTCGTGCAGCGATTCACTGAAGCTGCAGACGAACGCCTTCGTCGCCGAGTAGACGGCGAACCCCGGGCCCGGCGCGAGCCCCCCGAGCGATGACACGTTGAGAATCCAGCCACGGCCGGTCCGCACCATGGACGGCAGGACCGCGTGGCTGAGCTCGACCACCGCGTCGACGTTCACGTCGATGATCTGGCGGTACCGGTCCGGGTCGCCCTCGTGGAACTTGGTCGCCGCGCCGAGGCCCGCACAGTTGACGAGGAGGTCGATCGGCCGGTCGCCATCGGACAGCCGGTCCGAGACGAGGGCCCGGCCGTCGACCGACGCAAGGTCCGCCGCGAGGACCTCCACGATGACGTCCTTCGCCCGCAGGCCGTCGGCCAGGGCGTCGAGCCGATCCACGCGCCGCGCCACGAGTACGACGTCGACGCCGGCGTCGGCCAACGACCGGGCGAACGCCTCGCCGATCCCGCTCGATGCCCCGGTCACGACGGCGGACCGCCACGGATGCTGCATCAGTCTGCTCATCGCCTCAACCTAGAGCGACGGTCCGTCGTGACACGGCGCGGGTACCGTGAGCCGCATATGCCGTCGCCGAGGATCGAGGACTACGCGTTCCTCTCCGACACGCGTTCGGCGGCGATGGTGTCGCGATCGGGCAGCGTCGACTGGCTGACCTTCCCCCGCTTCGACTCCCCGGCCGCGATGGCAGCACTCGTCGGTACCCAGGAGAACGGTCACTTCTCGATCAGCCCCGTCGGCGAGTTCCGCACCGAACGGCGGTACCTTCCCGGCACGCTCGTCCTGGAGACGACGCACACGACGCCGAACGGGACCGCCGTGGTGACCGACGCGCTGGCCATGCCCCACCATCACCGGTCGACCCCGCGCCTGCTCCGGAAGGTCGAGGTCACCAGCGGCCGAGTGGCGATGCGGATGGAGCTCCGCATCCGGTTCGGTTACGGCCGAATCGTGCCGTGGGTGCGCCGGCCCGACCACCACCTGCTTGCCATCGGGGGACCCGACGCGCTGGTGTTGCGTACCAGCGTCGACGTCCACGGTGAAGGGCTGGCGACCGTCGCCGACTTCGAGGTCGGTGAGGGCACCGGTGCCTGGTTCGACCTCGCGTGGTTCGAGTCGCAGAACGCGACGCCGCCTCCGATCGCCGTCAACGATTCCATCGACGCTGCGTTCGACGACACGATCACTCGTTGGCGCGAGTGGTCCGACGGGATCACCTACGACCGGGCCTGGTCCGAGGAAGTCACGGCGTCGGCCGTCGTACTCAAGGGCCTCACCTACTCCCCGACCGGCGCGATCGTCGCGGCGCCGACCACCTCGCTGCCCGAGACCCCGGGCGGGGCCCGGAACTGGGACTACCGCTACTGCTGGCTGCGAGATGCGACGTTCACGTTGTATGCGTTCGTCCAGGCCGGGCTCCGCGCCGAGGCCACACACTGGCGCGACTGGTTGCTGCGAGCCTGCGCCGGGGACCCCGACAAGCTGCAGATCATGTACGGCCTCGGCGGTGAGCGGTGGCTGCCCGAGTTCGAGCTCGACTGGCTCGAGGGGTTCGGTGGGGCGCGTCCGGTGCGCGTCGGCAACGGGGCCGCCGACCAGCTGCAGCTCGACGTGTTCGGCGAGGTCATGGACTCGATGTACCAGTCCCGCGTCGCCGGCATCCCGGCCGACGATTTCAGCGACGCGCTCCTCGCAGCGCTTCTCGAACACCTCGAGACGATCTGGCAGCAGGCGGACGAAGGAATCTGGGAGGTCCGCGGCGACCGTCAGCACTTCACCCACTCGAAGGTGATGTCGTGGGTCGCGTTCGACCGGGCCGCGAAGTCGGCGCGGCGGTGGGGCGGCGACGAAGGCCGCTGGCGTCAGCTCGCCGACGAGGTGCGTCGTGAAGTTTGCGAGCGGGCCGTCGACGCGACCGGCGTCTTCCGTCAGGCCTACGGCTCGACGGCACTCGACGCATCAGTGCTGCGCATCCCTCTCGTCGGGTTCCTGCCCCCGTCGGATCCACGCGTGCTCGCAACTGTCGAGGCGATCGAACGCGATCTCGCGGTCGACGGCCTGCTGCAGCGGTACAACACCGACGACACCGACGACGGGCTCGAGGGAGACGAGGGAGCGTTCCTGCTCTGCTCGTTCTGGCTGGCCGACTGCCTCGACCTGGTCGGGCGCCGCGACGACGCGGTCGCGCTCTACGAACGGCTGCTCGCCCTCCGCAACGACGTCGGCCTGCTCGCCGAGGAGTACGGCACCACGTTCGCCACGCAGCTGGGCAACTGCCCGCAGGCCTTCTCCCACGTGGCGATCATCAACACCGCCACCAACCTGTGCGACGACACCCCTTCCGGCTCGGGCACGTCGCGGGTCCGGTTGGCCGACTAACCGACCCGTTGGTGTTGTCGGCGACGAGACCGCCAGACGACGACGGCCACCAGTTCCACGACGACCAGTGCCGGCGTGGCGAGGATCACCAGCCCCGCGCCGATGTTGGCACCGACGACCGCCGCCGTGATGACTCGGTACCCCAGTCCGGCCCAGGCCCCGAGCACGGCGAGCGCCAGCGTCGTCGCCAGCACCGGCGCCATTGCCCATCCGCCGACGCGCCGCAGCATCACGATCAGGGCGAGGGCGGCGGCAAGAGCCACCCCCGTCGAGACGGCGCCGACGAGGAACTCGTATGCGACCAGCGAGCGCCAGGGTCGCCAGGCGTAGTCGGCGACGGCGGGGTTCAGCTCCGGTTCGGACAGTCGGCCGGCCCAGAACCACGTGGCGCCGGGGCTGGCCGCGACCAGTCCCACCGCAGCGATCCACGACCACCGAGGCACGGCCGGATCGGGTTGACGGGACGGGTTCGGCGTTGGCATGGATCCAGCATCGCTCCCCGGGTTCGTGGTGGCCGTAGGGGCTCCCCCCTCATTTCGCCTGGGGCCTCAGAGCCACTCGCGGCGCTTGAAGTTGCGGTACAACCCGAAGCAGATGAGCCCGATCGCCGCGATCACGATGAGGTAGCCGTAGCGCCACTCGAGCTCGGGCATGTGGCGGAAGTTCATGCCGTACACACCGGCGATCGCGGTGGGCACCGACACGATCGCGGCCCACGCCGAGATCTTGCGCATGTCCTCGTTCTGGCGCATCGACACCTGGGCGACGTTGGCGTCGAGCGCGCTCGACAGGAGGTCGTCGATGGCGGCGAGGCGCTGCGTGGCCCGGAGGACGTGGTCGTGCACGTCGCGGAAGTACGGCTGCAGCTCCTCGACGAACCCGGGCGGGAGGATGCGCATGAGTTCGTCGAGCGGATCGATCAGCGGGTTGGCGGCCTGGCGGAACTCCAGCACCTCGCGCTTGAGGTTGAAGATGCGGCTGGCGTGGGACGCCTTCGGCCCGGCGAACACGTCGGACTGGATCGAGTCGATGTCGCTCTCGACCGACCCGAGCGCGCCGATGAACTCGTCGGCGATCCGGTCGGCCAGCTCGTAGACCACCACGCCGGGCCCGAGCGCCAGCCGTTCGGGCTCGGCCTCGAGCCGACGGCGGATGTCACCCATGTTGCCGGCGTCGCCGTGACGGACGCTGATGATGAACCCCTCACCGACGAACAAGAGCACCTCGCCCAGCGCGATGACCTCGTCGTGGTCGACGTACCGGGCCGTCTTGAACACGAGGAACGAGTGATCGTCGTAGCGCTCCAGCTTCGGGCGCTGATGGGCGTGCAATGCGTCCTCGACCGCGAGCGGGTGGAGATCGAACGTCATGGCAACCGCTTCGAGTTCGTCGGCGGTCGGCTCGACCAGACCGATCCACGCGAACGCGTGCTCGTCGCGCATCTGTGCCACGGCCTGACGCAACGAGCACGACTCCGCCCGGCGCTTTCCGCGTTCGTACACCGCGCAGTCGACGATCACCGGGTCCCTCGCATGGGGTGAACGCTACCGGTGTCCGGCCCTCCTCGGACCGAGCAGCCGGCGCGCCGGTCCGAACCTTGCGCCCACACGGGCGATGCGACGCGACGGCGCCGGGGACCCGACGAGGCGTGGCGGCGTCCACGAGGTCGGGTCGACGAACGCCGACCCGACCTCTGGGAACCTCGCGCGTGCCACGCCTCAGCCCAGCCGCTCGATGATCATCGCGTTGCTGAGGCCACCGGCCTCGCACATGACCTGCAGGCCGAACCGGCCGTCACGTTGTTCCAGCGCGTTGAGCAGGGTGCCGGCGAGGCGGGCACCCGACGCACCGAGCGGGTGGCCGAGCGCGATGGCGCCACCGTTGACATTGACCTTGTCGGGGTCGGCGCCGAGCTCCTTCTGCCAGGCGAGCACGACGGACGCGAATGCCTCGTTGACCTCGAACAGGTCGATGTCGTCGATGGTGAGCCCGGCCCGTGCCAGCAGCTTCTTCGTGGCCGGGATGACGGCGGTCAGCATGTAGAGCGGGTCGTCGCCCTCGACAGCGAGCGAGTGGATGCGGGCACGGGGCGTGAGCCCGAGCTCCTTCGCCTTGGCGTCACTGGTGACGAGCACGGCGGCGGCGCCGTCGGTGAGCTGGGACGAGTTGGCCGCCGTCGTCACCCACTGGATCTGCGGGAAGCGCTCCGACGCCCAATCGGCCCCGAAGGCAGGGCGCAGCTTGGCGAGGCCGTCGATCGTCGACTCGCGGATGCCCTCGTCGCTCGTGACGAGCTGGAGGTCACCGTCGGGACCGACCACCTCGAGGGGCACGATCTCGTGGTCGAACCGGCCGCGGTCGCGTGCCGCTGCGGCGTTGACCTGCGACCGGAGGGCGAACTCGTCGACCTCGGCGCG
>CALMLJ010000559.1 GCA_937868025.1 uncultured Acidimicrobiaceae bacterium | reverse complement strand
AGTTGATGCTCGACGCGCGCTGCGGGATCCTCCGGACGCTGCCACCCGCCGACGCCGAGACCATCGCCCGACTGCGCGTTCACTCCGCCGCGCTCGATGTCCCGTGGCCCGACGACCTCTCCTACCCCGAGTGGGTCAGAACACTCGATCCGGCCACGCCCCACGGGGCCGCCCTCATGACCCAGGCCGCCCGGACGCTCCGGGGCTCGGGGTACCTCGCGTTCGACGGCGACGTCCCTGTGGAACACCGCCACCACGCGATCGCGGCCGACTACGCCCATGTCACTGCGCCACTGCGCCGACTCGTCGACCGGTTCGCCAACGAATGCGTCCTCGCCGCCGCAGCGGGCACGCGTCCCCCGGCCTGGGTGCTCGACGCGCTCGCCGACCTGCCCGGCATCATGGGCTCGACGGGCCGGTTGGCCAACCAGGTCGAGCGGGCCGTCGTCGACCTCGCCGAAGCGGCGGCGCTCGCGCACCTCGTTGGCCACACGTTCGACGCAGTCGTGACATCGACCGGCAAGGGATTCAGCGCCATCCAGCTCATCGAACCCGCCGTCATCGGAACCGTGCCGGGGGAACTCCCGATCGGAGCGTCGACCACGGTGCGACTCGAGACCGCCGATATCGCCGGTCCCGCAGTCAGGTTCGTCCCGGCCTGATCGAACCCGAAGATCATCCGTACGCCGGGGGGTCGGATCTGATCGAATGGGCGCAGGCACCGAGGAGCCGAAAGGAGTACCCGATGACGTTCGTGGGTCTGATCGCTCGCAACATCATCTCGCGGCCGCTCCGCGCCGTCCTCACGGCGAGCGCCGTGGCCATCGGGGTCATGGCCGTGGTCGCGCTCGGCGTCCTGACCACGAGTCTCAAGGAAACCGCGACGCAGATCCTCGACGTGGGCAACGCCGATTTCACGATCGCCCAGAAGAACAGCAGCGACATCATCAACGGCACGATCGACGCCGAGGACATCGCCGCCATCGGGACGATCCCCGGCGTCGAGCGGGCCGTCGGAGCGCTGATCAGCACCGACGCCTACGACGAGTCGAACCCACTCGTGATCGAGGTGGGCCTCGCACCTGCCGACCAGGGCCCGTTCGGTGTGAACATCCTCGACGGCGAGTCGTACGGCCCCGACTCGACCGACCAGGTCATGCTGGGATACGTCCTCGCCAAGCAGATCGGCAAGAAGGTCGGCGACACCGTCACCGTCGACGGCCACGACTACCAGGTGATGGGGCTCTACCGGACGAACATCTCCTTCGGTAACAGCACCATGATGTTCCCGCTGTCGTACCTGCAGGGCGCCAACCGCCTGAGCGGTCAGGTCACCCTCGGATTCGTGCAGGTCGCCAAGGGCGCCGACATCAAGAAGATCCGGGCGACGATCGACGGGGACTATCAGCAGCTCACGACGATCGAGACAGCCGAGGACTTCGGGCGCGCCGACCGGAACCTGACGCTCATCGGCGCAGCGAACACCGGCGGCTCGCTCCTCGCCGGCCTCATCGCGGTGACGGGGGTCCTCAACACCTCGCTCTTGTCGTTCTTCGAACGGATCCGCGAGTTCGGCATCTACCGCTCGATCGGTTGGAGCCGGTCCAGAGTGATCGCCCTCGTGCTCGGCGAGGCGATCATCGTCAGCATCGTCGGGGCGGCGGTCGGAGTGTTCCTCGGGTGGGGCGCCGTCAATGTGTTGGAGAACCTCAAGCAGCTCAAGGGCATCTTCACGCCGACCTACGACGCCGCCGTCTTCGGACGATCGCTGGGGTTCGGACTGGTGGTGGCCTTCCTCGGGGCCCTCTACCCGGCCCTGCGAGCGGCGTTCGTCGCACCGATCACGGCGGTGCGACGTGAGTAGCACGACCCCTCCCACCGACAGCCCGGGCATCGTCGTGCGCAACGTCTCGAAGCGGTACGGCCGAACGGTCGCCCTCGACCACGTCGACCTCGAGGTCGCTCGCGGCGAGTTCGCCGTGCTCGCCGGCCCCTCCGGTTCCGGCAAGTCGACGCTGCTCAACCTGCTCGCCGCGCTCGAGAAGCCCGACACCGGCACCATCGAGGTCGGAGGCCACCTCCTCGGTCGTCATGCCCGCCACCTCAACCATCTCCGGCGCGTCGAGGTCGGGTTGGTCTTCCAGCTCCACAACCTGATCCCCCGACTCACCGCGCTGCAGAACATCGAGGCCGCGATGTTCGGCACACACCACGGCCACAAGGCTCGCGTGGCGCGCGCCCACGCGCTGCTCGACCGGCTCGACCTGTCACACCGGGCCAACGAGCGGCCGCCGACGATGTCGGGTGGGGAACGTCAGCGGGTGGCCGTGGCCCGGGCGCTCGCGAACGAACCCAAGGTCATCCTCGCGGATGAGCCCACGGGCAGCCTCGACGACGAGTCGGCGGACCTCGTGCTCGACCTCTTCGACGAACTGCGCGCCGGCGGTGCAACGATCCTCGCGGTCAGCCACGATGCCCGTCTCGATCGTCGCGGCGACCGGATCGTCTCGATCACCGACCTCAACTGCGCCATCCAGTCGTAGCTGTCCGGTCGCTATCCGATCCGGGCGCTCTGGCCGCCGTCGACGGGCAGGATCGCCCCGGTGATGAACGCGGCCTCGTCGGAGGCGAGAAACAGGACGGCATTGGCCACGTCCCAGGCCGTGCCCATCTCCCGCCGGAGTGGCACCGCGTTCGCACGTTCGGAACGGATCAGGTCGCGGTCGTGACCGGTCGCCTCGGCGATGGCCTCGATCGCCATCGGGGTGTCCATGAGGCCCGGCATCACGGCGTTGGCGCGGACCCCATACCGGGCCCCCGCCATGGCGAGCGACTCGGTGAGCGCGTTCACCCCGGCCTTCGACGTCTTGTAGGCGAGCAGCGGCGCTGAGCACACCGCGGCGATCGACGAGATGTTGACGATCGATCCCGACTGCCGCCCCTTCATGTGTGGCAGGACGTGCTTGCACGACAGCCACATCCCCTTCAGGTTCAC
>CALMLJ010000558.1 GCA_937868025.1 uncultured Acidimicrobiaceae bacterium | reverse complement strand
ATCAGCGGTGACCAGATCGACGTGTCGTTCACCATCGCGGCGACCGACGTCGACGAGTTCGCATCCGGCTCGGGCATCGAGCTGACGTCCGGCGAGCGAACGATCACCCACGCCTCACCCCTCTGGGACGTCGCAGTCAGCGGCGAGGTGCAGGGCGGGTCGTCGACCCGCAACCAGATCGGTCGGAACGCAGAAGTGCTGGTCGAGGGCGACACCGCGACGGTGCGCCTGTCGATCAACCGCGGCTGATCTCCTCGAGCGACACACGGAAGGCCCGGTGGCCCGACGCGTGCAGCGCCGCGAGGTCGCCGGCCGCCTGCGCCGCCTTGAAGGCGCCGAACGTGAACGTCTGACCGGGAATCTCGAGGTCGTGACCATCGGCAGGGTCGGAGCACACCTGCACGACCACGATGCTCGCCGGCCCACCCTTGTGCAGCTGACCGGTGGAGTGGAGGAACCGGGGGCCGAACCCGAGGGTGGAGGCGACACCGAGGCGCCGGGCCGTCGATGAGCGGAACTCCTCGAGGTCGTCGGCGACGTCGGAGCCCGGGTCGACGAACGCGCACACGGCGAGGAGATCACCGGGACCGATCGCAGCGAGTGCGTCGGCGAGCGGCGTCACCGGCGGGGCCGGCGGGGCATCCGCGTCGAGCAGCTCCCGCGCCGCTGCCTTCGCCGCCTCGACGTCGGGCTGGTCGAACGGGTTGATGCCCAGGACCTTGCCGGCCAGCGCGACGGCGACCTCCCAGAGCAGCACCTGCGCTCCCACGTCGTGCAGCTCTTCGAGGGACAGTTCGATGAGCGGGGCGCCACTGGCCCGTAGCTCGGCGATGCCCTCGACGTCGCCGATGGTGACGAGCAACCGACGGTCGGGAGTGGCGCACACGTCGGGGATCGGTTCGCCGACGATCGGGATGATGCCGTCGCCGTGCTTGCCGGTGGATTCGGCAACGAGCTGCTCGAGCCACAGCCCGAACGACTCCAGCGCCGGGGTGAGAACGATCGTGAGTTGGTCGCGCCCAGCACGTGCCGCGGCGCCGAACGCTGCGCCGAGGCGCAGACCGATGTTGCCGTCGGCGTCGTCACCGTCGCCGAGTGGCTCGAGGGCGTCAGCCATGTCGAGCGCGGCCTCGAGGATCGCGTCGCCGTCGGCATCGATGAGCGCTGCCGGCACCATGCCGAACAGCGAGAGCGCCGCGTACCGGCCACCGATATCGGGGTTGTTCTCGAAGACGTGACGGAAGCCGCGCGCACGGGCGAGTTCACCGAGCGCCGACCCGGGGTCGGTGATGACGGCGAACCGGTCGGGGTCGCCGGAGCGCTCCCAGAACAGATCGAGGTGCGAACGGGTCTCGAGCGTCGTGCCCGACTTCGACGACGCGACATGGAACGTGCGCGCAGGATCGGTTGCATCCAGCACCCGCCGGACGGCGTCGGGATCGGTGCTGTCGATCACGTGCAGGTTCGGGAAGCCCTCCGCCGACCCGAAGGTGCGCGTGAGCACCTCGGGGAACAACGACGAGCCGCCCATGCCCATCAACACCACGTCGTCGCTCTCCCCCGCGATCTCCGCGGCGAACGCAACGAGGCCGTCCCACACATCGGAGCTCTCGGTCGGCGAGTCCAGCCAGCCCAGCCGGTTGGCGCAGTCGGCCGGATCCTCCTGGAACAGGGTGTGATCCCGACCCCACAGGCGGGTCACGGCATCGGCGGCGGCCAGCTCGATGGCAGCGGCCTCGACCGCGGCCTCGAGCTCACCGAGGTGATAGCGGGCGGTGATCACGACGCAGCTCCGTTCTCCGACTCGACGGCGTCGGCGAGTGCCGCCACCCCGGCCAGCTCGACGGCGACCTCGGCGGCCGCCTCGATCGTGTGGGCGATGTCCGACTCGCTGTGCGCCAGCGACGGGAACAGCACCTCGTAGGGCCCGGGCGCCAGTGCGATGCCGCGGTCGAGCATGCCGTGGAACCAGCGCGGGTAGTGCCCGAGATCAACGGAGTCCTTCGCCTCGTCGTAGTCCGTCGGCTGGTGCGGCCCGAAGAAGAGTCCGATGAGCGGCCCGACCCGAGGCACCTGGGCAGCGACACCGGCATCGGCGAACGCTGCGGCGAGGCCGTCGGCGAGGGTCGTGGCCGTGCCGATCAGCTGCTCGTACGCAGTGGGCGTGAGCTCTCCGAGCACAGCGAGGCCCGCGGCGGTCGCCAGCGGGTTCCCCGACAACGTGCCGGCCTGGTAGACGCCGCCGAGCGGCGCGAGGTTGGACATGATCTCCGCCGACGCGCCGAACGCTCCGACCGGCAGACCACCACCGATGACCTTCCCGAAACACCAGACGTCGGGTTGCACACCGTAGAGCGCCGTCGCTCCGCCATGGTCGACGCGGAACCCGGTGATCACCTCGTCGAACAGGAGGAGCGCGCCGGCTCGATCACAGGCGGCACGAAGGTCGGCGAGGAACCCGTCGCGCGCCGGCACCAGGCCCATGTTGGCTGCCACCGGTTCGACGCACACCACCGCGACGTCGTCGCCGATCTCGGGGATCACGTTCCACGGGGCGACGATCGTGTCGGCAACCGCGCCGTCGGTCACGCCTGCCGACCCGGAGAGGCCCTGATCGGCGACGCCCGATCCGCCGGCCGCCAACAGCGCGTCGGAATGACCGTGGTAGTGGCCGGCGAACTTGATGACCTTGTCGCGGCCGGTGACGCCGCGGGCCAAACGGAGCGCCGACATCGCCGCCTCTGTACCGGACGACACGAGGCGCACCTGCTCCATGCCCGGCACGCGTTCGCACAGGGTCTCGGCCAGGCGCACCTCGCCCTCGGTCGGTGCGCCGAACGTGGTCCCGCGCAGCGCCGCGTCGCGTACGGCGGCGATCACCGTCTCGTTCGCGTGGCCGAGGATCGAGGCTCCGTAGCTCTGGACGTAGTCGGTGAACCGTGTGCCCTCGACGTCCCACACGTAGGCGCCCTCGCCACGGGCCACGAAGTAGGGCGTGCCACCGACGGAACGGAACGCACGGACCGGCGAGTTCACGCCGCCGGGGATGACCTTCAGGCCCCGTTGGTAGAGGGACTCGTTGGTGACCTGATGGCCTCGGCCATCGGCTTCTAGCTCAGCCACGCGGCAGCCTCCTTGGCGAAGTAGGTGAGAATGGCGTCGGCGCCGGCGCGCTTGACCGCCGTGAGCTGCTCGAGGGCGACGGCGTCGCCGTCGATCCAGCCGTTCGCAGCAGCCGCCTTGATCATGGAGTACTCGCCGGACACGTGGTACGCCGCGAGCGGCAGATCGGTGATCGCCCGGGCCCGGGTCAGGACGTCGAGGTAGGTGACGGCCGGCTTGACCATGATCATGTCGGCGCCCTCGGCGATGTCGGCCCGGATCTCCTCGAGCGATTCGCGGACGTTGGCGTAGTCCTGTTGGTAGGCCTTGCGGTCGCCGCCCCCGACGATCGACACGTCGACCGCGTCGCGGAAGGGCCCGTACAGGCTCGACGCGTACTTGGCGGC
>CALMLJ010000557.1 GCA_937868025.1 uncultured Acidimicrobiaceae bacterium | reverse complement strand
CCCCCAGGAGATGCGCGACGAGCTGCAGAACCTCGAGAAGCGGCTTTCCAACTGATCAACTGATCAACTGATCGAGGCCACCTCGATCCGACTGAGCATCACGGAACCCGCACTTCGGTGCGGGTTCCGTCGTTCTCAGCCCAAGACGACCGCGCGCAGGCCGAGCCCCATCAGGAAGAGGCTGCCGAGGCCGTACAGCAGGTACAGGTGGGCCCGGAGCTGGTTGCGGTAGGCGAACAGGATCATCACCGAGATGAGGGTCACGAAGCCGTAGAACGTGTGGAAATCGGGTGCGGGAATGTCCTGGACCGACAACAGCCAGACCCCCATGCCCACCTGGACGAAGATGGCCAACTCCGCGGCGACCACGAACCACCACATCGACCGCAGGCGGAGCGGCGCCAGCCAGTAGGCGCCGGTGGACCACAGCCCCACGAGGCCGTTCGACACGATCACCACCCACGCCCAATCGGTGTGGAGGTCCCGCAAGGAGATGGTCGTGATCACCGTCGCAATGTACTTTCACCACCGATGCGCCACGTCCAACTCACCGTCGCCACGGTCGCGCTCGGCCCCCGGGACCTCCCGCTGCGCCACGGAACGCTGCAGGTGGTCGAGCGCGACGCCGGCCCGCTCGACTGGGAACTCGTGCTGCACACCATCGAGTTCGAACCGGTCGCGAACGCCGTGCATCCCCTGACGATCGCGGCAATCACCGGAGCCGACGACCACGGTCGGCTGATCACGAGTGACGTCGAGGGCGAGGCCCTGCTCGTGCGCGGGGTCGAGCACTCGATCGTCTTCCGCGGCCACAGCGACCTGCGGGGCTTCGACCGCCACTTGCTCGCCTGAGCAACGGGGCGGGTCCGGCCGGCACCCAGACAGGCCCGAACACCGCCCGGTTCGGCCTCGATCACCCGATCCGGGTGACCGCACCCACGTCGATGTCGAGATCATCCCGGGTCGGTCTGGGCAATACTTCCCGGAGCCGGCACTTTCGGCTTGAACCGCATCAGGACGAGGACGGAATCGACCGACGGACGGGACATGACGTTCCTCCGAACCTCGTTCGCCGTGCTTGCCACGGCCATCATCGGCTCGCTGCTGACGGTTGTCAGCACCGCGACTCCAACGGCCGCCGACGACAACCCGTCGACGAGCGCGCTGCGCTCGAGCTGCGACATCGACCGGACGGTGTCAACCGGCACCGCCGCAGGACTGCCCGCGGTGGCACCGGGCGAACGCCTGACGGTGAGCTCACGGCTCGTCCTCGACGCCGGGCAGGCGTACCAGGACGTCGTCGGCCGGCCCGACGGATCGACCTACTTCGCCTCGGTCATCGAGCTCGACCCCGTCGGGGCCTCGGGGGCGACCATCGACCTCTCGACCGTCACGTTCGACGTCGGAGGCGTCGCGACGTCCTTCACACCCGGCACCCAGCCCTCGCCCGACGGCTACGTCCTCGACTCGACCGGCGGTCGGTTGCGGATGTACTTCCCCGGCGATGCCGCCGCGATGCTGGCCAACGTCGCCGGGGCCGGCCTCCCGAGCATCGTCGTGCCCGCCGATGGCACGGTGTTCTCCCTGACGGCTGCGGCCACCATCGGAACGGGCAGCGGTGTGACCGCCGGCGCCAATATCGCCCTCGCCACGTGCCGCGCCTCGATGTCGACCGGCCCATCGGCCCGGACGGCCGGCGACCGCATCGCCAAGGTCGGAGTGGCCGAGCCCTCCGTGACGATCGCCAAGTCGGTCGCCCCCGCCACCGTCGCCGCCGGGAGCCCCGCAACGTTCACGATCACGGTGTCGAACGCCGCGTCCAGCCCCGATGCGCCCGTCGCCACGGCGTACGACGTTGCCGTGGTGGACACGCTCCCGCCGGAGCTCACCCCTGTCACCGCCGCCGGAGCCGAGTTGTCCGACGGCGACACCACCGCGAGCGGGTTGCGGTGGCGGCCCGCCGACCGCACGCTCACGGCCACTGTGGCGAGTCTCCAGCCGGGAGCAACGACGACGTTCGCCGTTCGGGCGAAGCTCGCCAGTACCGCAGCCGCAGCGTCGACGTTCACCAACAACGTGACGGCCACCGCAACCAGCCTTCCCGGCAGCTCCCGGCCGGAGCGTACGTCCCCCACGGTCAGCGCTTCGGCGACGCTCAACTC
>CALMLJ010000556.1 GCA_937868025.1 uncultured Acidimicrobiaceae bacterium | reverse complement strand
GTCGGCCCATGCCGCTCAACGCCGAACGCCTCGCCGCCCTGCTCGACCGAGCCCGCAAGGAAGTCGACGACGGGGTCCTGCCGTCGTGCCAGATCGCTGTGGGGCTCGACGGTGAGATCGTGGCCGCCGAGGCGTTCGGTGCGGCGACCGTCGACACCCGCTACGTGATCTTCAGCCAGACGAAGGCACTCATCGCCGCCGTCATGTGGCAGCTGATCGCCGAGGGATCGGTGTCGATCGACGACACCATCGCCCTCCACGTTCCCGAGTTCGCGGCCAACGACAAGGGTGCGATCACGGTGGAGCAGGTCATGACGCACACCAGCGGGTTCCCTCGGGCGCCGCTGGGCCCGCCGAACTGGGGTGACCGTTCCTGGCGCATCGAGCGCATGGCCGCGTGGCGCTGCAACTGGGCCCCCGGCACGAGGTTCGAGTACCACCCGACCTCCGCCCACTGGGTGCTGGCGGAGATCATCGAACGCATCGACGGGCAGGACTATCGAACGTCGGTGCGCGAGCGCGTCATCGACCCGCTCGGCCTCGTGCGCCTCGCGCTCGGCGTCGCCCCGGAGGATCAGGGCGACATCGCCGACCTCGTGGCGTCGGGCACCGGCCCGTCGCCCGACGAGCTCGAGTCGGTGTTCGGCGTCCGCGAGTACGACCTCGGCGAGGTCACACCGGAGGCGCTGCTGATGTTCAACGACCCGGCGAACCGCGCCGTGGGCGTTCCCGGTGGCGGCGGCATCTCGACGGCCACCGACATGGCCTTGCTCTACCAGGCGTTCCTCCACAATCCGGGTGGCCTGTGGGATGCCGACGTCCTCGCCGACGCCACCGGCCACATCCGCACAACCCTCCCCGACCCGATCCTGCGCACGCCGGCGAACCGTACGCTCGGCCTGATCGCCGCCGGGGACGACGGCACGTCCTCCTTCCGCGGCATGGGGCACAACGTCTCGGCGCGGGCCTTCGGACACAACGGCGCGGCCGGGCAGATCGCGTGGGCGGACCCCGAGACGGGCCTGTCGGTCTGTTACCTGACCAACGGCGTCGACCGGAACTTCCTCCGCGAAGCCCGCCGAGTGTCGGGAATCGCCAGCCGTGCCGCGCTCCTGACGAAATCCTCCTGACGACTCCCGGTCGGGCACTCCTGACACCCAACTAGAACTTGTTCTAGATTTCGGGCATGGGTATGCCTACTGACATCGGAGTGATCGACCTCATGCTGGGGATCCCTGATCCCGGCAAGAAGGAAGGGTGGTACGACTTCCTGAAGCCGAACCTCCGCGATGCCGAGTCGGCCACCTTCAAGTTCCCGGCGCAGTACATGTTCAAGGAGGTGCCGGAGGACCCGACCGAGGGCGACATGGTCGAGTACACGATCGACCAGCTCAACAAGCACGGCATCGAGAAGGCGCTCATCGGCATCAACCTGGCCGGCGGCATCCAGCTCGACGCGTGCATCGAGCACCCCGACCGGTTCGTTGCCGGCCTCGCCGTCGACCCCAACGAGGGCATGAAGGCCATCCACAAGATCAACGAGGCCGCCCAACGGGTCGACCTCAAGGCGATCACGCTCTTCCCCGCCGGCTGCAACCCCGGCGTCCCGATCAACGACAAGCGCATGTACCCGGTGTACGCCAAGGCCTGCGAGCTCGACATCCCCGTGCTCTGCTGCGTGGGCGTTCCCGGTCCCCGTGTCCCGATGATGCCCCAGCACGTCGAGCTGATCGACGAGGTGTGCTGGTTCTTCCCCGAGCTCAAGTTCGTGATGCGCCACGGCGCCGATCCGTGGACCGACCTGGCCGTGAAGCTCATGCTCAAGTGGCCGAACCTCTACTACTCCACCTCGGCGTTCGCCCCGAAGCACTACCCCGAGGAGATCATCCGCTTCGCCAACACCCGCGGCGCGGACAAGATCATGTACGCCGGGTACTTCCCGATGGGCCTGTCGCTCGACCGCATCTTCAGCGAGATGCCGAACGTCGGGTTCAAGGACGAGGTCTGGCCGAAGTTCCTCCGCGAGAACGCGAAGCGCGTCTTCAACCTGTAGGCACGCTTGCCGGGGGACCGCCCCCCGATCGAGCCAGTGAACACGGCGAAGTAGGCCGAACGACTCATCTCCGTCGAACCGGGGCCGATGGGGCGGTATGCCGGCAACACTGCTTCCCCAGCCCACCGGCCGCTTCGGGTCCGCCCGGAACCGCCACCGCCTCCTCGTTGTGGTCGCCATGACCTTGACGTCCTTCGCCCTCGCCTCGTGGCCCGCCCGACCGGCCGGCGCCGCGCCCAGCGCTGCCGCCAAGGTCGTCGACAGCGGGCGCCTGAGCGGCCTGCGATATCACGTCGTCGCCCCCGGCGAAGGCCTGAAGGGCATCGCGAAGACGTATGGCATCCCGGTCGCGCAGATCCGCAGCGCCAACGGCATGACCAAGGACACCGTGTACGCCGGGGCTCGCCTGCTGCTCGACGAGCCGAACCCAGGACGCATGGCGCCGCCCGCGGGGTCCGGTCCGACGTCGACGTACACCGTGGTCGCGGGCGACACGGTCGCCCGGATCGCCAAGGGTCACGGCACGACGACCGACGCGATCGTCGCCGCGAACCAGTTGAAGTCGGCGAACCAGATCCGGATCGGCCAGGTGCTAACGATCAGCGGCGGGCAGACGCCGGGAATGGTCTGTCCGGTTGCCGGCTCGACCTACGCGTTCGACTGGGGCTTTCCCCGTGCCGACGGTGCCCGGTTCCACGAGGGGATCGACATGATGGCACCGGCCGGGACCCCGATCCTGGCGCCGACCGACGGCAAGGTGACCTACGGGTCGTCCAACGTGTCGGGCAAGTTCGCCACGCTGAAGGGGTCGAACGGCTGGCAGTACTACTCGGCGCACCTGTCGAAGACCGCCAAGGGCGGCAACGTCGCTGCCGGTGACATCATCGGCTACGTCGGCAGCACGGGTGACGCCAAGGGTGGCGCCCCGCACCTCCACCTGGAGATCCGGCCGCTGGACGGGCGTCCGATCAATCCGTACCCGGTGATCACGGCCGCCTGCGGGTGACGCCGGCCGGAGATTGACGGTGGAGGCGGCGTCGCTATACTAGAACACGTTCTAGTTTTTTCGTCGTTCTGACGCGATCAACGAGGCGAGGTCTGCCATGAAGCGTTCACCGTTCCCCGTCCCCTACGGCTGGTTCCAGGTTGGGTGGGCGACCGACGTCGCCATCGGCGAGACCAAGCCGCTCCGCTACTTCGGCAAGCACCTCGTGCTCTGGCGCGACGAGGACGGCGGCGTCCACGTCCAGGACGCGTTCTGCCCGCACCTCGGTGCCCACCTGGGCCACGGCGGCAAGGTCCTCAAGTGTGAGATCGCCTGCCCGTTCCACGGCTGGCGCTTCGACGCGCAGGGCGCCAACACACTCATCCCCTACAGCAAGCGCACCAACGCCAAGGGCAAGCTCCGCACGTTCCCCACGATCGAGCGCAACGGCCTCATCATGACCTGGTACCACCCCGACGGCGTCGAGCCGATGTGGGAGGTCCCGGTCGTCCCCGAGTTCAACGACCCCGACCAGTTCACCGAGATGGTCACCCGCATCTACCAGGTCGCGGCGCCGTGGCAGGAGCTCGCCGAGAACGGTGTGGACGCGGCCCACTTCCGGTACGTCCACAACACCGAGGAAGTGCCGGAGCTCGCCGGATACGACACCGAGGGCCCCATCGCCCGCATGAAGTCGATCCAGAAGTTCCCCACACCCCGCGGCGTCGTCGACGGTTACATCAACTCCGATTCGTTCGGCCCCGGCCTCTCGGTCGTCCACTTCGGCGGCATCGTCGACACCATCCTCATGGGCTGCAACACACCCATCGACGACGAGCACTGCGAGATGCGGTTCAGCTTCACGGTGCGCAAGCTCGGCGACGCCGGCTTCGACACGACGGTCGGCGATGCGTTCGTCGCCGAGGTCGACCGGCAGGTCCGCGAGGACAAGCCGATCTGGGAGAACAAGGCGTACCTGCCCCGCCCGGCGCTGGCCGACACCGACGGCCCCGTGACCAAGTTCCGCAAGTGGGCGTCGCAGTTCTACGCCGAGGGCGTCGTCGATTCCCAGGACTTCTACCCGCCGAGCGACAGCTACCCCGCCGAGGACCTCGGCCTGTCTGCCAGCCAGAAGTACGGTTCCGCGCCGATCGCCTGAGCGACCGCCACGTCAGGTCCTATCGGTCCACAACGACCGAGTCACCGCGCTTGAGCGGGCGCTTCGGCGCCCACGGCTCGGTGACCATCACCTGCGCGACGCCAACCCCCAGCTCGACGAGGGTGTGCGCCACGTCGAGTGACGGAACGCCGGTCGCGATCACTTCGGATCCGAGCGCCGCGCCCAGCCCGGTGACCGAGCCAACGGCGCGGGACAATTCGACGTCGCCGCCTCGGATCGCTTCGACAACGCTCGGGTCGACCACCAGGCGGTCGGCGCCGAGCCGGACCAGGCCGGTCAACGCGACCGCCCCGGGACCCGTCGACCACACCGCCACGTGCACGCCGAGCTCCTGCAGGGTGGCGACGGCGGCCGCCAAGGCATCGGGATCCTGCGTTCCGGCGTCCACCAGTTCGACGCCGAACGGCGCGCCGGACAGTCCGACGGTGGTCAACCGCTCCCACAGGGCCTCCACCCCTCCGTAGGTCACGACGTCCACCGCGGACACCTCGAACCAGAGCCGGATCCCGGCCGGAGGGATCGTCCGGCCGGAACGGCCGATCCCGGCCAGCGTCGCGTCGAGCAGACCGAACCTGCGGCCGGCGAACTCGGCGATGAGTCGGAGTTCCGAACCCTCGATCGGGTCGCCTCCGCCCACCGGGACTTGGGGCACGACCATGGCACCGACGATGGAACGGTCGACCAACGAGCGCTGCAACCGGACGCCGATGTCGATCGTGTCCCCGATCGTGCCGTCACGGAAGCTCGCCAGCGCGGCACGGGTCGCCTCGTCGAAGTGGACCGACCGCCCGCGGCCCGATCGTTTGGCCCGGAACATCGCGAGATCGGCCTCGGTGAGCAGCTGATCGATGCCGACCCCGGGCGCGCCGTGCACCACACCCACGCTGCACCCCAGCTCGATGCGTCGCCCGTCGACGGTGACGACTTCGAGGCGTTCGATGATCCGGGCGACCGCCAGGTCGACGTCATGAGCGGTCGCCCCGCCGAGGACGATCGCGAACTCGTCGCCGCCGAGTCGGGCGACGAGGCCCTCGAGCGGCGCGGCGGCCGACTCGAGCTCACCGGCCACCGCCACCAAGAGGAGGTCGCCGACCGCGTGCCCGTAGCTGTCGTTCACCGGTTTGAACCGGTCGAGGTCGACGAGGACGACCCACATCCCGTCGTCGGCACGGAGGTCCACGAGCGACGAGAAGAGTCCACCGCGGTTGAGCATCCCGGTCAGGACGTCCTCGAGGGAGTCCTGCTCGCTCCGCCGCTGCGCCCGCCGTGCCGCGACCACGAGCAGCAGGAGCAGGATCACGGCCGCTCCCACGACAGCCGCCGCCATGAGCAACAGCAGCGTCGCAGTGTTGCGGCTCTCGGCAGCACTGTCGTGAAGCGCCCGCGACCGGTCCGACGACTGGCTCGCGCCCAGGCGGGTGATCTCCCCGACCAGACGTTCGGTCTCGTCCAGCGCTTCGTCGACGGCGAGCGGCGGACCGACCCCGTCGGCCGGCGCCAACGCTCCGAGCACCGACGTGATGAGCCCGGGGTCGATTCCGCCGAGCAAGCCGGCGAGTCCCGCCTCGGTCGACGGCGCTGCGACCGGCGGCTCCGCTCCACGGACCAGATCGAGCTGGTCGAGCGACCAGGCGACGGTCCCCAGGTAGTCGGGGCTCGGCGCCCGGCTCCCCAACTCCTCGACCAGGGGGTCGATCAACTCGGTGAGACGCTCTGCTGCGCCCGGACCGGCCACCCATCCCGACAGCGGTCCGGCGGTCAGCACGCCCAGCCCGCCCGCCCCACCCAACGTTCGGATCGCGATTCCGAACGAGGTCCACGCCGACGACGAATCCGGCCGGTTGGCGGCGGCGGCAACCGCGACGTCGGTCGCAATCCCCAACACGTAGAGGTGCTCGGCAGCTCGATCGGCCGACGCGTCCACCCCGGCCAGACCGTCCTGGCCCGCGCCTTCGACGAGGCGGTTCTGCGCCGGGAGGAGCTGGGTTCGAGCCGACAACACCGGGTCACCGGCAGCGATCGGGACGACCTCCACCGAGATGACGTCGCGGAGCTGTTCGGCCGCAACCCGCGTCAGCGGCGACGCCGGCGCGATCGGCACGCGCCGAGCCACCTCGGCCATGTCCACCTGCCACGTGTCGAGCACCCCCTGGAGGCGGGAAGGATCCACCACGTCGTCACCGGCGACCCGGAACAGGTCGAGGTGCGCCAACTCGGTGACACGCATCGCCTGCAGGCGAATGGCCGACAGTTCGACCAGCTCGCGCTGCGCCAGCTGGGCGTCGCTGTCGGCACCGGTGCCGAACGCACCCCAC
>CALMLJ010000555.1 GCA_937868025.1 uncultured Acidimicrobiaceae bacterium | reverse complement strand
AGCACGGGTGCACCCTTCGGCAGGCCGCCTACGGCATCGGGCTCGGTCGCGTCGCGGAGGCGACCCGCATTCGCGGCTACCTGTCATAGCGGGGCACCACGCTCCGACGTCCCTGCCGGCACCGGCGTAGCTTCGGTGTCGTGACGAGGAGATCGCGGCGCTGGCTCATCGGGCTCGTTGTGGTCGTGTCGGCGGCGACGAGCAGCGCGGCGATCGGCTGGTACGTCTGGATGCCGGCGTGGCGGCCATCGCTCGAGCCAGGCGAGCGGTTCGGCATCGACGTGTCTGCGCACCAGGGCGAGATCGACTGGGACCGCGTCGCCGGCGACGACATCGGCTTCGCCTACATCAAGGCCACCGAGGGCCGCGACTTCAGCGATCGCCGGTTCACGACGAATTGGACGGCTGCTCGGGCAGCCGGCCTCGAGGTCGGCGCTTACCACTACTTCACGCTGTGCTCCGACGCGGCTGAGCAAGCCGACCACTTCCTGGAGACGGTCCCGTCCGGTCCCGACGACCTTCCGCCCGTCGTCGACCTGGAGGACCTCGACGGAGCATGCGACCCATCCGCCGTCGAGGTTCGCTCCGAGGTGCAACGGTTCGTCACCGAGGTCGAACGTCGCACCGATCGGCGCATCGTGCTCTACGTCGGCGAGGACTTCGAGGCGAGGTTCGGTGTGAAGGAGGAGCTCACGCGGTACCTCTGGGAACGCCGCCTGTTCCGTCGGCCCGACGTCGACGGATGGCTCATCTGGCAGGCGCACTGGCGGGCGCGGGTGGACGGTATCGATGGTGGGGTCGACCTCGACGTGATGCGACCGGCCGACGGCTGAGGTACCCACGCCGGTTGCGATCGAGAGGGTCGCGGCTAGGGTCCGACCGATGTCGAGCGAGTCGGGCGCAGCCATCGAGTTCGTCGGGGTGAGCAAGTCGTTCGGTGACGGAGCGCCGGCGATCGGTCACCTCGACCTGTCGATCGAGAGCGGCGAGCTGGTCACCTTCGTCGGCCCGTCGGGCTGCGGCAAGACCACCACCCTCCGACTGATCAACCGGCTCATCGAACCGAGCGGCGGCACGATCAGCGTCGGCGGACGCGACGTGACGTCGGTGCCCGTCGAGGAG
Organism: uncultured Acidimicrobiaceae bacterium; assembly: GCA_937868025.1. The sequence goes on along the minus strand of CALMLJ010000555.1, from coordinate 872 downwards.
CTGCGCCGAGACATCGGCTACGTGATCCAGCAGGTCGGCCTGTTTCCGCACCGCACCATCGCGCAGAACATCGCGACGGTCCCGAAGCTCCTGGGTTGGTCGAAGCCCGAGATCACCGAGCGGGTCGAAGAGCTCGTCGACCTCGTGGGCCTCGACCGGTCGTTGCTCACCCGCCACCCCGCCGCGCTCAGCGGCGGTCAACAGCAGCGTGTCGGCGTGGCGCGGGCGCTCGCCGCCCGCCCCGCGGTGCTGCTCATGGACGAGCCCTACAGCGCCGTCGACCCGGTGGTCCGCGCCCACCTCCAGGACGAACTGCTCGCGCTGCACGGCCGGGTGGAGACCACGATCGTCCTCGTGACCCACGACATCGACGAGGCGGTCCGGCTGGGCGACCGCGTCGCCGTGTTCGCCGACGGCGGTCGGCTGGCGCAGTACGCCACGCCCGACGAGCTGATGGCGGCCCCCGCCGACGAGTTCGTCGAGTCGTTCCTCGGCGCCGACCGCCAGCTCCGCCGCCTCGCCCTCCGCCGCCTCGGCGAGCTTCCCCTGGAGGCCGCCACCCCCGACCTGGCCGCCGCGGTCGCGGCAGGCACCGCCATCGAGCTCGACGGCGAGCTGAGCGGTCGCAATGCCGTGGACGCGATGCTCGCGGCGGGGGTCACCTGCGTAGCGGTCCGCAACGAGGTCGGCGTCGCCGGCTCGCTCACGCTCGCCGATCTGTCCGGTCTCCTCAAGGCCTGACGTGTTCGCCGTCGACGAACCCCTCGTCCGCTGGGACTGGCTCGGAAGCCACACCGACGTTCTCGTCGAACGGACCGTCGAGCACACGTTGCTCACGCTGGTGGCCTTCGGCGCCGGCCTCGTGATCGCCT
>CALMLJ010000554.1 GCA_937868025.1 uncultured Acidimicrobiaceae bacterium | reverse complement strand
CGGGGCCAACTACGATTGCCACCATGCTCAAGACGCTCAAGAAGTGGTGGAAGTACATCGGCGCGAAGCTGAACATGTCGTTCGACGAGAAGGCCGATCCGAAGGTCCAGCTCGAACAGGCCATCACCGAGGCGCAGGAGCAGCACCGTCGACTCAAGGAGCAGGCGGCGAGCGTCATCGCCAACCAGAAGACGACCGAGATGCAACTCAACCGCAAGCTCGAGGAACTCGAGAAGGTCGGCGCCAACGCCCGCCAAGCGGTCCTCATGGTCGACGAGGCCACCAAGGCCGGCAACGCCGCGAAGGCGGCCGAGTACACGTCAGCGGCCGAGGCGTTCGCCAACCGGCTCATCGCGCTCGAGCGCGAGGTCGAGGGGCTCAAGACGCTCGCCCTCCAGGGCGCCCAGGCGTCCGATCAGGCCAAGGCCGCCGTGCAGCAGAACAGCGCTGCGCTGCAGAAGAAGCTCGCCGAGAAGCAGAAGCTGCTGAGCCAGCTCGACCAGGCCAAGATGCAGGAGCAGCTCAACAAGGCGCTGGGATCGCTGTCCGAGGTCGTCGGTCAGGACGTCCCGACGTTCGACGAGATCAGCCGCAAGATCGAGTCCCGCCAGGCCAAGGCCATGGCCGGCGCCGAGCTCGAGGGCAGCAGCGTCGAGGCGAAGATGCTCGAGGTCGAGCAGGCGTCGATCAACGTCGAGGCGCAGGCCCGCCTCGAGGAGATCCGTTCGCAGATGGGGCTGTCCACCGCTCCGGCCGATGCCCCCGAGGCCGCTCCGGCGACCGAGCCGGCCACCGGTGGCGAAGCCGGCGCCGCCGGCTGAGCGCACCCGGGTGAACGCACCCGACTGAATCACTCGGCCCGGCGGTGCGGAAGCTCGGCTGAACCACCGCCCGTCAGGACAGGTCGAGGATGATCAGGTCATCCTTGTGCACGGCGACACCACGACCGACGCCGCCGTCGATCTGCGAGGCGTCGAGGCGAACGGTGCCCTTTCCGCACACGGTGCCGTCCGGACCGACGATCTCGACCGCGTCACCTCGGTGGAACGAGCCCTCGACCTTGCGGATCCCGGGGGCGAGGAGCGACTTGTCGCTCAGGAGCGCTTGCACCGCCCCGGCATCGACGTGCAGGCGGCCCCGGGCTCCGACCGCGAACGCGATCCACACCTTGCGCGCCGACAGGCGTCGGCCGGCCGGCCGGAAGATCGTGCCGACACCCTGAACCCCGTCGATGGCGTCGATGAGTACGTCGGGCCGGCTGGCCTTGGCGATCACGGTGCGCACGCCGCTCCAGGTCGCGATCTTGGCGGCCGCCAGCTTGGTGGCCATGCCGCCGCTCCCCCGGTTCGAACCGCTCCCGCCGGCCAGCGACTCGAGCTCCTGATCGACTTCGATCACGTCCTCGATGAGTGAAGCGTGCTCGTCGACACTCGGGTCGGCCGTGAGCAGGCCGGGAGCGTCAGTGAGCAGCACGAGCAGATCGGCCCGAATGAGGTGCGCCACGAGGGCGGCGATGCGGTCGTTGTCGCCGATGCGGATCTCGTCGTCGGCGATGGCGTCGTTCTCGTTGATGACCGGCACCACGCCCAGCTCGCCGAGGCGTCCCAAGGTTGCGCGGGCCTGGAGATAGGTCGAACGTCGGTTGAGATCGTCGGGGACGAGCAACACCTGGCCGGCCACGACGTCGTGTTCGGCGAAGCACTCGTTCCACGTCGCCATGAGGTGGGCCTGGCCCACCGCCGACACTGCCTGCAACGTCCGGGGATCCTTGGGCCGCTCACGGGCGGTGAGCCCGAGCGCGGGAAGCCCAGCAGCGATCGCGCCCGAGGACACCACGACCACCTCGTGGCCGGCCTGGCGGGACCGGACGACGTCGCCGGCAACCTTCGCGATGGCCGAGCGATCGATGCGGCCGTCGACGTCGGTGATCGACGACGTGCCGACCTTGACCACCACGATCATGACGGCCCTCGACTCCCCTGCCCCTGCGCCGCCGTCATTGCTTCCGGCCTCGGTCCTCCGCCTCGTCGGCGAAGTTGATCTCGTCAGCGTTCTCGTACTCGAAGCTGAGCTTGCCGATGTGCACGACGTCGCCGTTGCGAGCTCCGGCTCGGGCGAGGGCCCGGTCGACGCCGAGCGAGCTGAGTCGCTCGTGGACGTAGTCGAGCGCCTCAGCGTTGGTGAGGTCGGAGACCCCGACGGCGCGCAGCGCCTCGCGACCGTGCACCTCGAACTCGCCGGACTCGTCGCGTTCGATGCGGATGCCCTCGGGCGTCGGACGGTGCACGACGTAGGCGTCGGGCATCGCGGTCGCGGCACGGGCCTCCTCGACGGCGACGCGGAGCCGGCCGATGAGCTCGGGGATGCCGAGCCCGGTGACCGACGAGACGATGTGGCCGTTGAACTCGAGCAGCGTGTCGGGCGTCGCCAGGTCGGCGCGGGCCCCGATTCGGACCCGCTCCCGCTCGATGAGCTCGGGCCGGTAGCGCTCGAGTTCGTCGAGCAGCACGGCTTCCTGTTCGAGCGGCGTCTGTTCGGCGGTGGACGAGAGGTCGAGGATGAGCAGCAGGACGCGGGCACGCTCGATGTGGCGCAGGAACTGGTGACCGAGGCCCTTGCCCTCGGCAGCGCCCTCGATGAGACCGGGGATGTCGGCGAGCACCATCTCGAAGCCGTCGTCGGTCCGCACGACGCCGAGATTGGGCACGAGCGTCGTGAACGGGTAGTCGGCGATCTTCGGCTTCGCTGCCGACACGCGGGAGATGAGCGTCGACTTGCCGACGTTGGGGAGCCCGACGATGGCGACGTCGGCCATCAGCTTGAGCTCCAGCCACATCCAACGCTCCTCACCGACCTCGCCCTGTTCGGCGAACGACGGGGCGCGACGACGGCTGGACATGAAGCGCGTGTTGCCCTTGCCGCCCTGTCCGCCGTGGGCGGCCAACCAGCGGTCACCCTGCTGTACGAGGTCGGCGAGGACGGTGCCGTCACGGTCCTTGACGATCGTGCCCTCCGGCACCGGCACCATGAGGTCCTTGCCGGTCGACCCGTGCTTCTTCGCACCCGACCCGTGGGTCCCGCCCGTTGCCTTGCGGTGCGGGTGGTCACGGAACGCGAGCAACGACGCCACGTTCCGGTCGGCCACGAGCCAGACGTCGCCGCCCGAGCCACCATCACCGCCGTCGGGGCCCCCCTTGGGGGTGTGGGCCTCCCGCCGGAAGGACACACAGCCGGCTCCGCCGTCGCCGCCCTTCACATTGAGGCCGGCCTCGTCGACAAAGTTGGACACGACGACAGTGTAGGTGCCTGTCCGCGAGCCCCCCGCAGGGGTTCCATGACCCGGATCAGGCCAAGGTCGACGAAGTCGGGCCTTGGCCCCAATAGGACTGTGCTGTCGGCGAAGCCGACGGATCTGACACCCAGCGGACGAGACGAAGCACGCGGGCCATCGGTTCAGCGCGAGTGCACATATCGAACTGAGCGCTCTGCGCTCAGTTCGAGATGTGCACCGGGTCACCGATGATGCGGACCGACCAGGTCGAGCGGTCGGTCACCGCGCTCGTGAAGACATAGTTGATCTTCCACCATCTCGCGGCGTACGCCGTGGCGTAGTTGGCCGGGAGGTCGACGGTGAGGATCACGAATCGCTCGTTGAACTTGCAGTTCGATGCACGGTTCGGCCCGATCTGGGTCATCGAGGCGTTGCACCCACTGACGTCGAGCTGGGTTCCCGAACCCGTCAGACCACTGGCACCGTCGGCCGTGCGATACGAGAAGTTCACGGGGAGGCCGTTCGGATCCAGGATCTGGATGTAGTTGCCGCCCTCGCCCGGGTCGAAGAGGGTGATCTCCATCTGCTTACCGGCGTGGATCGGGTCGATCTCGGCGAGGAAGAAGTTGGCGTTGGACGCCGTCGAGGTCGCGAGGACCGAGATCCAGTTCCGGCCGACGACCGTCGGGCACGTCGTGTCAGTTCGGGAATCGCATGCGGTGCCGGCGCCGTTGTAGGAGGCCATGACCGCGTACTGGTTGGAGCCGTTCGAGCCGAGTTCGCCCTGCAGCGTCCGGACGCCGAGCACGTAGTTACCGCCGACGGCCGATGTCGGGATGGTGCAGAACGCCGACCATCCGCTCACGCCCAGGATCGTGGCGTCGTTGTCGACCTCGTTGGGCGCGTAGGCGCGGGGGTTGCTCTGAACGATCGGGGTGCACTGCGTGATCGGATTGTCGTCGTCGTCGAAGGGTGTGTTGTCGGGCGATCTCAACGTGAACGTGGTGGTCATGTTCGTTCCGTCGTTGTTGTCCGGACTGCTCGTCGTCTTCGCCGGGCTGTACAGGTGGACGACGATCGGGAGGGCGCGGACCGCCGGCACCGAGATGATGTACTCGTACTGGCTCGTCGGGTTCGCCCGGTACTGACCGTTCGCGGTCGAGCCCGGGCACTCCTGCCCGCTGGCCGGCCAGTTGCCTTCGAAGCCGACGGCGAAGGGGTCACCCTGTTCCTTGGGAGCGCACCACCCGTTGATCGACGCCCACATGCCTTCGGGATCGCTCGTGTACAGGTTGCCGGTCCCGAAGAAGTTGCGGGGGCTGCCGAGCGGAACCGGCAGCACGTAGGTCGCGATCGACTCCCGTTTGATCGTCATGGACGACATGAAGAAGCGTGAGAAGAAGATCGGCGCGTCGGTGTCGGTGATGCTGACGCGGAGATCGGTGTTGCTGATCTGGCCGACGACGATCGAGATGTTGGCCTTGGACGAGTCGAACCCGTTCTGACGGGCCGTCTCGTTCGCGACCGCGGTCGCCTTCGACAGGTCGGGCAGCCAGACGACCCCGGCCAAGGCCGCAGCGTCGGCGGCCTTCTGCATCTTGGAACCCTCGGCGTACCAGCCGCCGATGTCGGTGGCCATGCCGGAGATCGCGAGCAACGGCACCATGATGATCGCCGACACCGCGAGGACGTAGCCCCGCTCGTCGCGACGACGGGCCCGCCCCAAGGGCAGCGACGGCAGGAACCGGCGGGAGCGGCACGGCGTCACGGGTTCCCCGCGTTGGGCTCGATGCGCATGACGGCGCGGTCCTTGACGACCATCGTCGACCCGAACGCCTTGGTCTTGGTGGTGTGGTTGATCCGCACGTACACACCCAGGTAGTCGGGGCCGGTCGACGCGGCCTGGCTGTTGCCGCGGGTGGACGGGCACCAGAATCGGTCCCGGCTGCTCCCGCAGTTGCCCGTGAACGTGGTGGAGGTCGACGCGGCGATCGCCTCGGCGCCGGTGTACACGTTGCACTGCGACGCGGAGCTGCCCCCGGTCGCCCGGGTCGAGCCGGTCAGGCAGTCGGCGGGCACGTCACCGTCGGCCGTGGTGGCACGGTAGATGACGATGACGTCGATCTCGGAGACCGGGACGGTGCCGAGCGAAGCTGCAATGGAGGCGAGGGCCGACTTGTCGGCGGTCGCCGCCACGCCCAGGTTCGAGGCGACGCGGGCGCCGGCGCGGGCGGCGTTGGTCACCGTCATCGACGCCTTCCACCCCAGTCCGAGGTCGAAGACGGCCAACGAGATCAACATCAGGAGGGGGAGGATCAGGACGACCTCGACGAGCACGGCCCCGTTCTCGCCGCGGGCGCGCCGAGAACGGCCGCTGCCCCGGGGCGCGGCGCTGCTCATGCGCGCACCGGTTCGAGCCGCATGACGAACTCGTCGCTGAAGTCGCGGGTCATGCCGATCACGCCGGTGACGCCGGTGTGCCGGGTCTCGATGTACACGCCGATGTAGTCGGGCGGATCGGAGACCGCGACCTTTCGCCCGGCCGGGCACCAGAACCGGTCGGGCGACGTGTAGTTGCAGCCGTAGTTCGCCGAGTTGGTCGAGATGCTGCCGGCGATGTAGGTGTTGCAGAGGCCGGTGACGGATCCGGTCCGGCACGCCGCGAGCGCGCCCGACGACGTGGTCGACGTGGGACCGGTCGCCTTGAAGATGATGATCTTCTTGATGGCGCCCGTCTTGAAGCCCGACAGATTGCCGGTGATCTCGTTCACGATCTGGAAGTCCGCGTCGGCGTCCTTGCCCAGGGTGGAGGCGAATCTCGCGGCGTCTCGGGTCGCGTTGGCGAGCGTCAGGTAGCTCCGGAACGCCAGACCGAACTCCATCGTCCCGAAGATGAGGAGGAGGAACAGGGGCAACGCGAGCGCGGATTCGACCACAACGGCGCCGCGCTCGGAGCGCGTGAGGGAGCGTTCGTGTCGGAACCGCAACGCTTCGCCTCCCGTCATCTCGACAACCCTGACCTCCTCATATCGGGTCCTGTACCCCGGTTCTTGAGCCGGACCGCCCAAGGGAACACTCAGGAAGCTCAGCGGTCCGG
>CALMLJ010000553.1 GCA_937868025.1 uncultured Acidimicrobiaceae bacterium | reverse complement strand
CCTCGGGCGGCGCCGCCACCCTGCTCTCGACCGACTGGGACACGGCGGCCGAAGGTCCGGAACCGGTCATCTGGTCGCCGGCGTCGGCAGCGTGGGGCGCTGTGCTCAACCAGCGGCTCGCCGACCAGGGCCAACCCGAGATGGCACCGGTGGACAGCACGCCGTTCATGCTCACGCCACTCGTCATCGCGATGCCCAAGCCGATGGCGACCGCTCTCGGCTACCCCGACAAGCCCGTGGGGTGGGCCGACATCGCCCGCCTGGCCACCGACCCCGCCGGTTGGGCTGCCTACGGACACCCGGAGTGGGGGCCGTTCCGCCTCGGCAAGACCAACCCCAACTTCTCGACGTCGGGCCTCTCGGCGCTCATCGCCCAGACCTACGCCGCGGCCGGCAAGACCACCGGTCTGAGCACCGAGGATCTCGCGAACCCGGCCGTCGTCGACTTCTCGAAGCAGATCGAGTCGTCCGTCGTGCACTACGGCGACATCACGATGACGTTCCTCAACAACTGGTTCAAGGCCGACCGCCGCGGCACCTCGCTGACGTACGCGTCCGCGGTCGCCATCGAGGAGAAGTCGGTCGTCGACTACAACAAGGGCAACCCCGACGGTGTGCTCAGCCCGGGCGAGAAGCCACGGGTCCCGAAGGTCCCGCTCGTGTCGATCTACCCGTCGGAGGGCACCCTCTACTCCGACAGCCCGTTCTACGTGCTCGACGCGCCGTGGGTCGATGCCGACGAGCGCGCTGGCGCCGAGCTGTTCGGCGAGTTCGTCCAGCAGCCCGAGAACCAGTCCAAGGTGCTCGAGTACGGCTTCCGCCCTGCGAACCCCGCCGTCAAGGTCGCCGATCCCATCGTGAAGGCGAACGGGGTCGACCCCGACCAGCCCGCAACCCTCCTCGACGTGCCGCAGCCGTCGGTGATGATCGACCTGCTCGATGCCTGGGCGAAGAACCGCAAGACCGCGCGCGTGCTGATGGTGCTCGACGTGTCGGGCTCGATGGGCCAGCCCGCCGACGGGAACGACGGTGAGTCCAAGCTCGATCTGGCGAAGGAAGCGGCGATCGACGCGCTGGACCAGTTCAACCCCGAGGACGAGGTCGGACTCCGGGTGTTCACCACCAACATGGGCCCGGGACAGGACGAAGAGTTCCAGGATCTCCAGCCGATCGCGCCGATCGGGGCCAACCGCGAGCGCCTCGCCGAGTCGATCCGCAACCTCATACCCCAGAACGCCACGCCGCTCTATTCCGTCGCGCAAGCGTCGTACGACGAGATGTTCCAGTCCTACGACCCCACCCGGATCAACGCCGTCATCCTCCTCACCGACGGGGCCAACGAGGATGCCAACCCCGAGGACGACCAGCAGCAGCAGGAGACGCTGCTCGAGAACCTCCGCAAGGGGTCCTCGGGCGAGCTGTCGAAGCCGATCCGCATGTTCACCGTTGCGTATGGCGCTGACGCCCAGACCGACGCGCTGTCGTTGATCGCCGACGCGTCGTCGGCCGCCGCCTACAGCGCCAAGGACGCCACGACCATCGCCAAGGTCTTCACCCAGGTGGTGAGCAACTTCTGATGCTCTCGTTCCGCGACCGCTTCTTCACCCGCAAGGTGTCCACGGCCATGACGTCACCGCTCGCGATCGTCGCGGCCGGTGGCGGCGCCGCCGCGGGCATCCTCGCCGGAGGAGCGGCCGGCCCGGTCGGTGCCGTCGTCGGCGGCATCATCGGAGCGATCGTCGCCTGGTCGGCCCGCGTCGGCCTCGCAGTGCCGAAGGCGCCCAAGAAGGATCGGATCGATCCGTTCACGATCGCCGAGCCCTGGCGTCGGCTCACCCAGGACGCGATCGCGGCGAAGCGTCAGTTCAACGACGCCGTGGGCCGCACGAGCCCTGGTCCGATCCGCGATCGCCTCACGACGATCGGCGAGCGCATCGACGATTCGGTCGAAGAGGCCTGGGCGGCCGCTCGCGCCGGCCACGAGCTCACCGACGCCTACTCCCGCCTCGACGTCGCGTCGACCCAGCGCGAGCTCGAGGCCATCAACGCGACGGCGGCAGCGCCGCGGAGCGCGGCCACCCAGGCCACGGTGACGGCGCTGGAGGCCCAGCTCGCGACGGCGCGGCGGATGTACCAGATGATCACCGACACCCGCGAGGGTCTGCAGCTGTTGAACGCTCGCCTCGACGAGTCGGTGGCGCACAGCATCGAGCTGTCGGTCGGCGCATACCGTCCCGAGGCGTTCAACGAGGTGGAAGGTGACCTCGGCTCCATCACCGACGAGCTCGAGGCGTTGCGCGGAGCGCTCGAGGAGACGTCGTCGTCGCGGTTGCCCACCCTTCCGGAGCCGGGGCCCTCGGCGATCGCGGGAGTGGTCGAGGGGCAGGCCGGCGAGGGTGCGGCCGGCGAGGCCCGCCCGCAGGCTCAGTGACCGACGACGTCGAGGCCACGGCCGTGGCGGCCGAGGGGGTCGGCACGTCCACCCGTCGCGCCGGACGCGAGAGCATCTGGGTGGCCGCCGGCACCGGGCTGAGCCGACTCACCGGGTTCGCCCGCGTGTTCGTCCTCGCCTACGCCGTCGGCCAGTCCCCACTCGCCGACCTCTACACCAAGGCGAACTCCGCGCCGAACCTCGTGTTCGAGCTCGTGGTCGGCGGGGTGCTGTCGGCCACGCTCGTCCCGCTGTTCGTCCGGTCGCGGGAGGAGGACGACCCCGAGTCGACGTCGGTTCTGATCTCGGTCGGGTTCGTCGCCGCCGCGCTCCTGTCCCTCCTGGCCCTGGCCGCGACGTTCGCGGTCGACCACTACCTGCACGGCCGGTTCACCGCCGAGGGCGGCGACAACGCATCCACGCTCGTCAAGCTGCAGATCGTCACCGATCTGCTGTACCTGATGCTGCCGCAGATCCTCTTCTACGCGATCGCCAGCCTGTCGACGGCCTACCTGAACGCGTCGAGGCGGTACCGCACCGCTGCGTTCGCGCCGGTCCTGACGAATCTCGTGACCATCGTCGCGTTCGCCATCGTCGGGGTGCAGCTCCAGGGCGACGACGTGGTCCTCGAGGCCGGGCAGCGCGACCTGTCGGCCGTCCTGTGGCTCGGTCTCGGCACGACCGCCGGCATCGCGGCGATGGTCATCCCGATGATGTGGGCGGTCCGCAACAGCGATGACGAGCTGCGCTTCCTGCCCCGGTTCGGTCACCCGGTCGTGAAGCGGGTCGTCCGCCTCTCGGGCTGGACGTTCGGCTACGTGATCGCCAACCAGCTCGCGCTCCTCGCCGTCGTGCTCCTGTTGTCGGACAACAAGCGCTACAACGACGCGTTCATCTTCTTCCAGCTCCCCCACGGGCTGATCGCCGTGTCCATCATGACAACGATGACGCCCGAGCTCGCGAGCGCCGCCGCCCGCCGTGACTTCCAGGGCCTCGCCGACCGGTTCGCCCGAGGGTTGCGTCTGCTGGCGGCGCTGATCGTCCCCGCCGCGGTCGGGTACGTGCTGCTGGCAACCCCGATCACCTCGTTCCTGCGCCACGGCAACCTGACGGCGGAGGACGCCCGTCTGACCGGTCGGGCCGTCGCAGCCTTCGCCGTGGGGCTCCCGGCGTTCTCGACCTACCTGTTCGCCTGCCGAGGGTTCTACGCGCTCAGTGACACCCGCACACCGTTCTTCCTCAACGTCGTCGAGAACGGCATCAACGTGCTCGGGATCGTCGGGCTCGTGATCGTCGGCTCGGCCTCGTCGACGACGTTCGCCCTCGCGTACTCGGTGGCCTACGTGCTGGCGGCGATCCTGGCCGTCTGGCGGTTCGACCGGCGGCTCCGCGAACTCGATCCGGACGTGGTTCGGCCCGACCTGTCCCCGCTCCGCTCCATGACCGTCGCCGCCCTCGGGATGGGGGGGGTCGTGTGGCTCATCCGCCAGCTGCTCCCCGACGACGCCGGCGCCGGAGCGGTCGCGAGCGTCGCCCTCGGCGTGGTGCTCGGCGGGCTCACCTACCTCGGGCTCGGCATCGTGTTGCGCGTCCCGGAGATCACTGCGGTCTGGGCCGGTGCTCGCCGCCGCTTCCTCCGCTGACACCACCCGTGACCGTCCCGGCTCCGCCGGGGCCAACTACACCCACCCACACCACCCGTGACGGTCCCGACTCCGTCGGGGCCAACTACGATTGCCACCATGCTCAAGACGCTCAAGA
>CALMLJ010000552.1 GCA_937868025.1 uncultured Acidimicrobiaceae bacterium | reverse complement strand
GCCGTCATCCTCGACCACTGGGGCATCGTCAAGGCCGACATCGGCGTGCGCGACGGCCGCATCGTCGGCATCGGCAAGGCCGGCAATCCCGACACGATGGACGGCGTCGATCCCGCCCTCGTCATCGGTCCGTCCACCGAGATCATCTCCGGCAACGGCAAGATCCTCACGGCCGGGGCGGTCGACAGTCACGTGCACCTCATCTGTCCCGAACTCGTCACCGAGGCGCTCGGCGGTGGCATCACCACCGTCGTCGGCGGCGGCACCGGGCCGGCCGAGGGCACGAAGGCCACCACCGTCACCGCGGGGGCGTGGAACACCGAGATGATGCTCCGGGCGATGGACGGCATGCCCGTCAACGTCGCCCTGCTCGGCAAGGGCAACACGACCTCGCTCGACGGTCTGCGCGAGCAGCTCGCCGGTGGCCTGAGCGGGTTCAAGCTGCACGAGGACTGGGGCACGACGCCGGCGGTCATCGACGCCTGCCTCACCATCTGCGACGAGCAGGGGGTGCAGGTCGCGATCCACACCGACACGCTCAACGAGGCGGGCTACGTGCAGAGCACGCTCGACGCCATCGCCGGGCGGACGATCCACACGTATCACACCGAGGGTGCCGGCGGCGGCCACGCTCCCGACATCATCACCGTGTGTGCCCAGCCCAACGTGCTGCCGTCGTCGACCAACCCGACCCGGCCCCACACGGTGAACACGGTCGACGAGCACCTCGACATGTTGATGGTGTGCCACCACCTCAACCCCCGGATCCCCGAGGACCTCGCGTTCGCCGAGAGTCGCATCCGGCCGTCGACGATCGCGGCGGAGGACATCCTCCACGACCTGGGCGCCATCTCGATGATCGGGTCCGACAGCCAGGCCATGGGTCGCATCGGCGAGGTCGTGATGCGCACGTGGCAGACGGCGCACGTGATGAAGGCGCGTCGTGGTTCGTTGCCCGGTGACGGTGCCGCCGACAACGAGCGCGCCAAGCGCTACGTGGCCAAGTACACGATCTGTCCGGCGCTGGCGCACGGTTTGGCGTCCGAGGTGGGCTCGGTCGCCGTCGGCAAGCTGGCGGATCTGGTGTTGTGGGATCCGAAGTTCTTCGGGGTTCGGGCGCACGTCGTGCTCAAGGGCGGCTTCATCGCCTGGGCGCAGATGGGCGACGCCAACGCGTCGATCCCGACCCCGCAGCCGGTGCTCCCGCGGCCGATGTTCGGAGCGCAGCCCAAGGCCGCGGCCGCGACGAGCGTGACGTTCGTGGCGCCCCTGGCCCTGCAGGGCGTGGGTGCATCGCTCGGCGAGCGGTACGGCCTCGACAAGCGCATGGTCGCCGTCGACGACTGCCGCTCGCTCACCAAGGCCGACCTCCCGCTCAACGACGCCCGTCCCGACATCACCGTCGACCCGGACACGTTCGCCGTGCGCATCGACGGCGAGCTCATCGAGGCAGCTCCCGCTGCCGAGCTCCCGATGGCCCAGCGCTACTTCCTCTTCTGATGGGCGGGTCGGTTCCCCACCACAGGTTTCGCGGGTACTTGTCCTCACCTGCTGGTGACAAGTACCCGCAGAAGCGGGGCGGTCGGGCGCGATGAGCGCGCTGTTGGCGCTGTTGCAGCTTGGCGACGGTCGGTTTCCCGCCGGGGGCCACGTGCACTCGGCGGGCATCGAGTCGGCCGTTGCCGACGGTCGGGTCACGGGCCAGCGTTCTCTCGAGGACTACCTGCGGGGTCGGCTGACGACCGTCGGTCTCACCGACGCGGCGCTCGTCGCCGCGAGTGTGATCCGGCTCGATGCCGAGCAGCGCGACGGCAGCGACCTGTTGGGCTCCGTGATCGCCGAGCTCGATGCGGAGGTCGAAGCTCGCATTGCGCCGCCACCGTTGCGCTCCGCGTCGCGCAAGCTCGGTCGGCAGCTCACGCGGGTCGCTGCCCGGTGCTGGCCCGATCCGCTGTTCGCCTCGTTGTCAGCGGCCCACCTCGAGGGTGTTCACCAGCCGGTCGCCCTCGGAGCTGCGGCCGTCGTGTCCGGTGCGTCACCCGTCGGGGCTGCGACCGTGTCGGTGCATCACGCGTTGAACACGCCGGCCCAGGCTGCCGTTCGTCTGCTGGGCCTCGACCCGTTCGCCGCAGTCGCGATCGCGGTCTCGTTGGCGCCCGAGGCCGACGCGATCGTCGCCGCAGCGGTCGCAGCCGCTCACGGGCCGCTCGCCGATCTTCCCGCCCGAACCGGCCCGCGCTGCGAGATCGCGGCCGTCGACCACGAGACGTGGGACCTGCGTCTCTTCGCCACCTGACAGGAGCACTGATCGCCATGGGAGCACATCACGGACCCGACGACCCACACCGGCACACCCATGCCGGTGATGCGCTGCGCATCGGGATCGGTGGACCGGTCGGCAGCGGCAAGACCGAGCTGGTCGGCGCGCTGTGCCGGGCGTTCGCCGAGGAGCTCGAGATGGTCGTCGTGACGAACGACGTGTTCACGATGGAGGACGCTGCGATCCTCGAACGCAAGGCCGTCATCCCGGTGGAGCGGATCGCCGGAGTGCAGACCGGGTGCTGCCCGCACACTGCGATCCGTGACGACATCAGCGAGAACCTCGATGTGGTCGAGCGGTTGGAGGCGAAGTTCAAGCCGGACCTCGTCCTGCTGGAGAGCGGTGGGGACAACCTCACCGCCACGTTCAGCAAGGCGCTGGTCGATCTGCAGTTGTTCGTGATCGACGTCGCCGGTGGCGACAAGGTGCCGCGCAAGGGAGGCCCGGGCATCACGACCTCCGATCTCCTCGTGATCAACAAGACGGACCTGGCCCCGCTGGTCCACGCCGATCTCGATGTGATGCGCCGCGATGCCGACGAGAAGCGGGGCGATCTGCCCACGGCGTTCATCTCGCTCACCGAGGATCCGCTCGCGACCGACATCGCCACGTGGATCCGCCAGCAGCTGGGGGAGTGGGACCCGGGTGCACACCACGAGCACTGAGCGCTATCGGCCCTCCGTGACCCCGTCGGTCTCGACGCGACCCGGCATTCGCGCCCGGGCCGCGGTCGTCGCGGAATTCCGAAGTGGGCGGACCGCGCTCACGACGCTCCGTTCCGAACCGCCCCTGACGTTGCGTCCGACCGCCGACGCGCTGTACGTGATCGGCACCGCCGCCGGTCCCCTCGGGGGAGACGAGCTGACGTTCGACATCGCCGTCGGCGACGGGGCAACGCTCACGCTTCGGACGGTGGCGGCCTCGATCGTCCTTCCAGGGCCCGGTGGCGGTCGGTCGAGCACCGTCACCAACGTGGTGGTCGGCCGCGGGGCGACCCTGGTCTACGAGCCGGAGCCCGTCATCGCCGTCGCCGGGTGCGACCACGTGGCCACGACGATCATCCAGCTCGCCGCCGACGCCACGCTCGTGTGGAACGAGCACCTCGTGCTCGGGCGCCACGGTGAGGAGTCGGGCTCGATCCTGCAGCGTCTCCGCGTCGACCGAGCCGGTGCGCCGCTCTACCGCAATGATCTCGCGCTCGGTCCGGTCCACCCGGGGTGGGACACGCCCGCCGGAATCGGCGAGGCCCGCCGCGTCGATACCACGCTCGCGGTCGGGGCGGCCGCTCCGGTTCGGCCGGGCGCCACCGTCATGCCCCTCGCCCCCGACGCCACCCTCACGCTCGCTCTCCGCTGACCCACGGGGTTTTGCACTGCGAGGGGTACCGCGAGCGGTACGTCTCGCAGTACAAAACCCCCGAGGGGGGCTAGCTGAGCGCCTTCAGGGAGGTCGCTGCGGCGAGCTCGATCATCTCGGGCCGGTGCGCGCCGGCGACCAGGTTCATGGTGATGCCGTCGAGGCCGAGCTCCTTGAGCTTGACGATCTCGGCGCCGACCTCGTCGGGGTCTCCGAGGGTCATGCGGGGCTTGAGCAGTTCGACGACCTCCGGCGGCCAGCCGTGGTTGGCGATGAACTCGTCCGCTGACGCCACTGCTTCGTCGTGGGTGTTGCCGATCACCATCATCACGAGCTTGGTGACCTTGATCTCGGAGCGATCACGGCCCAGCCGTTCGCAGTGCGCCGCAAGGGCTTCCATCTTGCGAGGCACCTCCTCGGGGGTGCACGTGAAGTTCGCCTCGTCCGCGTACTGCGCCACCATGCGGAGCGTCTTCTTCTCGCCGTTGCCGCCGATCATGACGGGGATCTTCGACACCGGCGCCGGGGAGTTGATGGCCTCGGTCACGTGGTAGTGCTCGCCGTGCAGCGTGGGCCGTTCGCCGCGCAGCATCGGCAGGATGATGTTGAGTGCCTCCTCGAGCTTCTCGAACCGCTCGGAGAACGTGTTGAACGGGATGCCGTAGGCGTCGTGCTCGAGCTCGAACCACCCCGAGCCGATACCGAGGCTGGCACGCCCATGCGACACGTGGTCGAGGGCGGTGATGATCTTCGCCAGCACTGCAGGATTGCGGTAGGTGTTGCCGGTGACGAGTGCCGAGAGGCGGACCTTGTCGGTGTGCTGGGCGAGCGCCGCGAGGGTCGTGTAGCACTCGAGCATGTAGTCGTCGGGGTCGCCGATGCCCGGCAGTTGGTAGAAGTGGTCCATCAGGAAGATACGGTCGAACCCGGCCGCTTCGGCCGCCTTCGCCTGCGTGACGAGGTTGTCGAAGATCTGGTCCGCGGCCACGCCGGGATAGGTGAAGTTGGGGATCTGGTAGCCGAGCTTGGTCATGGCGGTCACCTTATGCACGCGTCAGGATGGCCGCGCCCGCGACCCGCAGTCGTCAATCGATCGGTGCGACGGCGTGACCGGCGAGGCGCAGCGCGTCGGCGGCGTCCGCCACAAGATCCTCGGGCACGAGGACCAGGTCCCGGTCGATCGTCGAGAGTACGTACACCTCGATGCCCGCATTCGCGAGGGGAGCGAGCACACCGACGAGCACGCCGGGAAGGTCGAGCGCGTGTCCCGCGTCGGCGTAGAGGGCCCGCCACGCCGCAGCCGGTGGCGAGCCGGGCGCTGATCGACGCACGATCGTGACGCTGTCCGGCGCGCGGACGACGCCGATGACCGAGTCGTCGATGCCGTCGAGGTCGTCACCCGCCTCCACGACGAGCGCACCTTCGAGCACTCGCAACGAGAGCGGACGGATCGTGACGGGAAAGGATGGCATGACCCTCAGTTTGGCTGAGCGCCCGAGGGGTTCCGCGGTCGTGAGCGAGGCGCCCGGGCGACGGAACTGCGTTACCGTTCGGTCACGGCCGGCGTCGCTCGTGATGCCGTCCGGCGCAACGGCGCAGTCCGATCGAAAGGTGGCGGAGATGGACGACCAGGAGAAGGAAGACATCGGCAAGATGGCCGGGCTCGGCGGCGGTGTGCTGTCGGGGGCGGCTCTCGGGAGTGCCATCCCGATCCCCGTGGTCGGCACGTTCGTCGGTGCGGTGGTCGGTGGTGTCGTCGGCAGCCAGGTCGGCCAGTCGCTCGGCAAGGCCGTCTACGACGGCGCCGAGGCGGTCGGCAAGGCCGTCGTCGAGGGAGCCGGTGGGATCGGAAAGGCTGTGGCCAACGGTGCCGAGGCGTTCGTCGACACCATCAAGGGATCGTCCTCCGAGAAGCCGTCCGGCGACGACGAGGGCAACGACCTGTAGCCGAACCCGACCGAAGGGGTACGCTCGAGCGTCCGATCATCGGAGGTCGTCGTGGAACTGTCAACGGTACGGGTGCACGGTCATGAGGTCGCCTATCGGACTGCGGGCGAGGGCCCAGTGGTCCTGCTCGTCCACGGCATGGCGGGTAGCTCGTCGACGTGGAAGCCGGTCATCCCGCTCCTCGCCGCCCACGCCACGGTCGTTGCGCCCGACCTTCCCGGTCACGGCCGTTCCGCGAAGCCCCGCGGCGACTACTCGCTCGGCGCATCGGCGTCGTTCCTGCGCGACCTGATCACGACGCTCGGCCACGACCGCGTGACGATCGTCGGCCAGTCACTCGGCGGTGGCGTCGCCATGCAGTTCTGTTACCAGTACCCCGAGCGCGTCGAGCGGCTCGTGCTGGTCGGCTCGGGCGGCCTCGGCGAGGAGGTCATGTCGATCCTCAAGGTCCTCGCCGCGCCGGGCGTCGACCTGTTGATGACCCCGGCGTTCCTCCCGTTCTTCCGCGATGCCGGCAACGCGGTGGGCCGGGCCCTCGCCAAGATCGGCTTGCGACCGTCGCCGCAGGCCTTCGAGATGTGGCGGGCGTACGCGTCGTTGACCGACGGTGCGACCCGATCGGCGTTCGTGCAGACGTTGCGTGCCGTGGTCGACACCCACGGTCAGCGGGTCAGCGCTCACGACAAGCTGTACCTCTCGGCCCGGGTGCCGTCGATGATCGTGTGGGGCGACCAGGACCCGGTGATCCCGGTCTCGCACGCGTACGCGGCGCACGAGGCCATGCCGGCCAGCCGTCTCGAGATCTTCGAGGGGTGCGGACACTTCCCGCACTTCGAAGCCCCGGCCGAGTTCGCCGAGATCCTGCTCGACTTCATGGCGACGACCGAACCCGCCACCATCACGGCCGACGACCTCAAGTTGATGCTGGCCCCACCGGCAGCTTGAGCCGAACTCGAGGCTCAGCCGTTCACATACGAACGGGTGAGGCCGAAGTTCCGCCGCCAGAAGGTCAGCCCACCGAGCCGATCACGATCAGTTCGTCGCTCGGTCCGAGGTTCGGCACCACCGAGCGCGAGGGGTTGAGGACCACGTCGCCGCTGCCGCTCTGGCGGTAGCCGATCGCGGACACACCGGCGGACCCGAGGATCTCGACGATGTCGTGGTAGCTCGCGCCGCCGGGGATCTCGTAGCGGTGCATCGCGTGGATCTGGACGGTGGCACCGCCGGCGTCGAACAGGTCGTTGAACACGTCGAACAGCTCGTGGCGGCCCGACAGCTGCGCCATCATCAGCGATGTCAGCTCGCCGCTGACGACGAAGTCGTCGGCGCCCGACGCCTGGGCGATCGGAACCGAACGCGCCTCGAGCACCTCGGCGACGATCTGCAGGCCGACGGGCTTGCAGTGCCGCAGCGCCAAGACGGTGAGGAGCGAGCGGGCGTCGGCATCGCCGACGTCGAGGCTGTCGCGGTACCCGAGCACGACGGCCTTCTCGACGTCGGACAGGTCGCGTTCGAGGATCTGTTCCGGGCCGCCCGAGTGGACGTCGACGGTGATCTCGGTGCGGGCGGTGGCGACGACCCGCTTGACTTCGTCGGGGTCGGCGAGGTCCGGGTCGACCAGGACGGTCACCTTGGCGCCGTCGGGGAGGAACTCGTCGAGCTCGCGAATGACGGTCGGGGCGAGCCGGCTCCAGCCGACGACCAGCAGGTTGCGCTGTTCGCTCACGCCGGGTGCGCCGCGGTGCCCGCCACCGGAAACGGTCGGCACCGACGAGATGGTGAACTCGCTGTCGTCGCGGGCGATGGCGACGAGTTCGTCGCCGGGGCCGAGCACGGTCTCACCGGGTGGGTTCAGGATGACCCGTCCACCGACGGGTTGGATGCCGATCGGTGAGCACTGTTCGAACGCGAGGCGGGCCTCGCCGAAGGTGTGGTGCTCGAGTTCGGGGAACGCTCCGAAGTAGATCTCGTCGCCGTCGTAGTCGAGCAGGTCGCGGAAGACCTGCGACAGGCCTCGCTGGCGGCACGCCTGCGCCGTCAGCTCGGCGATGAGGCGATCCGAGTTCACGGGCACGATACGGTCGCCCATGATCGTGCGGAGGGTCATCGCCAGTTCCGGATCCTCGAGCTCCGCCACGAGGTGCCGTCCCGCGAAGTGCTCGTCGAGGGTGTTCACGGCGAGCACGGCCTTCACGACCCCGGCGTCGCCCTCGCTGCCGTTCACACAGATGACGGCGCGACTGTTCGCCAGGTTGGCGCGGATGAGGTCCTTCGGTGCGGCCGGGTCGCCGTTGCGGCAGACGATGCGGGTCGTCTGAGGGTCCTCGATGGCGTCGCGGAGCGTGTCCTCCATCAGGTCCTTCTCCTCGTTGGCGAGGACGATGACTGCGGCGCGCTTCTCGCTCTCGTTGGCGATGACCAGCTCGGCCACGATGGCGGGCACGCGCTCGGACCATCCGAGGATGAGCACGTGGTCGTTCTCCAGCACGGCGGACCGGCCCTTGCGGAGCTGCTCGATCTGGCCGTCGACGGCAGAGGCGATCAGACCGATGAGGCTGCCGGCGATGAAGATGCCCGCGAGGGTGATGAGGAGGCCGATCAGCCGGGCCGGCCAGGTCGTGTCGCCGACGAACGTGCCCGCATCGACGACGCGCGTCAGCGCCTGCCACACCCCTTCGATGATCCCGACGGGCTTGCCGCCGCTGACGCCGCCGACCTGCGCCAGCGCGACGAGGAGGCCCACCATGATGACGATGCCGATGGTGATGAACCCGAGCCAGCCGATGACGACGGAGGGTCCTCGGGACAGGGCGTTGTCGAAGCGGTACTTCAGCCGCGAGCCGACGGTCGACGGCGGGGAAGGAATGGGTGAGTTCACCCGGTCACGCTAGCGACCGATCTCCCGAATCGATTCAACACTGAATGGTTCTGCAGCAGTCGTAACGCGCCTTCGGCCCGGATCCCGCGAGAGCGACCGTCACGGTCCGAAGATCGGCGGGCTACCGGCCTTCGGCGTAGTCGTGCAAGCGCCGGGCGAGCTCGTCGGGATGGGCGAGCGCCGGGAGGTGTCCCCCCTCCATCTCGTCAGGGGTGATGCCGAGCCGCTCGGGCACGATGCGGCGGAGCAGGTCGGCGGGGAAGAACCGGTCGTCGCTGCACAGCAGGAATCGCGTCGGCACGTCGGGCCAGGCGGCCAGGGGGAACGGCGCCTCGAACGGCGTACCGGACTGATTGCGGAGGTGTGCCTGGCCGTCGAGCACGACGGCCTCGGGCACGTCGTGCAGGAACATGGCGTCCATGTCGTCGGGGTTGCGGCCGTCGGCTCTCGCCAGGTCGATGCGTGCCTGCTCGGCGCCGGTGGCCGCCCAGTACTCGCCCGCTGACTCACCCGGAACCGGCACCATGGCAGCGACCATCACGATCAGTCGGGCGGCGAGCCGGTCGGCGACCAGGGGTGCGGTGTACCCGCCCAACGACTGGGCGACGAGCACGATGTCGTCACGGTCGCGCCGATCGCCGATGGTGTCGATCACCACCTGCGCGTAGTCCTCGAACGTCGCTGCGACATCGTCCACGGGGAGGTGCGGCGCGATCGTGTCGTGGCCGTACTCGCGCAGGAGTGGCTCGACGAGGTGCCAGTACCACGGGGTCGACCCGCGCCCGCGATCAGTACGAAGGTTGCCACGGGGGGAGCATACGGCTCGGACCGAGAGGGGTCAGGCGGCGTCCTGGCCGGTCCCGCGCCACGCCTCGCCGGTGAGGGTCTGGCCGGGTGAGCGCAGGTCGAACCGCCACGAACCGGAGTAGCGGTTCGACCAGAACCGGTTCGTGCCGGGGTCGACGACGCGTTCCCGTGCCCAGTCCGGGCCCAGCGGGTTGCGGACGGTGCGGACTGTCCCGTCGGCGAGTCGGACCCTTGTCGACGCCGGTGCTGCCGAGGCGATCAGCCCGTTGCGCCCGCACCGACCGTTGCATCCGGCGACGAGCGCTGCGGACGTGACGAACTCGTTGTCGTGGACGCTGACCCCGACCGAGCCCCAGTGGCAGTTCTCGACGAAGGCGTCGGGTGACGGTGGTTGTTCCACCTGCGTCGCGCACGACGCGAGCGTCGCCCCGCCGAGGGTGCAGTGGCCGACCGAGGTGTCCGACGCGCTGCCGCAGTAGCGATCGGCGTCCCAGAACACGACGACCCCGTTCCAGTTGTCCTCGATCCGGTTCCCGCTCACCTCGATGCCGACGGTGCCGGCGAGTCGTGGCGAGCCTCCGGAATTCGAGATGAACACTCCGGCGATCGGGAAGGACCCCGACCGTCGGCGGCCGTCGACGACGGCGTTGCCGGTCACGACGTTGTTCGTGACCCGCGAGTTGTAGCTCGTCTCGACCATGATCCCTTCGCGGTCGTTGCCGGCGACGATGTTGTCGTCGACGAGCGCATCGACGTTGTTGTTGTCGAGCCAGATGCCGACGCCGTGGTTGTCGACGACGGTGTTGCCGGAGACGATCGCCCCCGTCGTCTGCCAGAGCTTCATGCCTCCGGTGCAGCCGGTGCACGCTCCCGGTGCCGATTCGATGTCGTTGCGGTTGTTGCCACGTATCTCGTTGCCGGTGACGACGATGCCGGTGAGCGAGATGTAGCCGCCGCTGCGCTGCTGCGCTGGAGCGGCAAGACCGGTTTGTCCGTTCTCCGAGAAGCAGTTGCGGCGAGTGGTGGATCCGTCGCCCAGGAACAGCGCGTTGCCGTCGTTGAGGCGGATCGTGTTGTCCTCGACGGTCCACCGGGCGGCGACGGAGCGGTTGATCGCTGCGCCGTTGACCCAGCCGCGGCCGTCGGTCGTCCCGAATCGCTGGATGGTCAGGCCGCGGATCGTCACGCCCGCGCCGCCACCGGTGAACGCGGCGATGCCGGCGAATCCGCCGTCGAGCACCGCGCCGGGGGCGCCGAGGAACCGGTCGCCGGCCTGGGCGTCGATCGCCGCCGACGGCGTGTGAGTCCCGCGGGCGAACCAGTAGGTCGTGCCGGCCCCGTGGGCGCCGGTGATCGCCGAGGGGTCGCTGCCGACGGGGATCGTGACCGCGCCGGACGGAGGGTCGGACGGGCCCGACGCCGTGCCCGTCGAGCACAGCGTGAGTGCGCTGGCGGGGGTTGGCGTCGTGGTCGGAGGCGTGGTCGGAGGCGGTGTCGGAGGTGTGGGTGGCGTGGTCGTCGGGGGAGTGATGGCCGAGGTCGGCACCGGTTGGCGTGGCGGCGCCGGCGTGGTCACGGGGACCTCGGGTTCGGCCTCGGCGACGGCCCCGACCAGCCAGCTCGGGAGCTGGCAGCCGCTCGTGGCGACGACCAGCAGCACGAGGGCCGCGGAATGGGCGCGCCGACGCAGGTGGCGCGAGGTGGTGTTGCTCATCTTCGTTGCTATCGGCGCTCGAGGCGGACGAGTGAAGCCCAGAAGATGTGAAATTCGACCTGAGTCATGGGCCGGGCGACCCAGGACTGAGGCTAGCCCGAGGTCAGCGCAGCCGGAGCCGGTGTGGTCGTCCGATCCGCACCTCGACGCCCGGCGACCACAGGACGGTCGGCTCGCCCGTCGGGCGGGTCAGCCCGGCGCCTCGCACCAGCGAGTCGTCACAGTGAACGAGCGTCGCCCGTCGGAGCGGCCAGGGAGGATGGTCGACCTGCGCCCAGGCGTTCAGTCCGGCAAACCGCGAGGCGAGTGCCCAGCGCGCCGTGACGAAGCGTTCGACCTCGGTGAGATCCTCGTCGTCCACCGGATCGCCGATCCGGATCGCCAGTCGACTCGTCGCCGGCCGGTGCGGTCGACGCCTCGACGCCGTGTATTCGATGACGTCGGGACCACGGTGTGAGATCGACATGGTCCCCCAGCAGTAGGGGAGCCCGTAGGTGAGCCGGGCGACGGTGGCCGGCACGAGCCTCGAGATGTCGAGGCTGAAGAACCACACGGCTCTGCGGCCATCGGGAGCGACGACGTAGGTGCGCACGTTGGTCTCGGGAAACGTCGACCATCGACCGAACGGTGGGCATCCGGGGATGCGGATGCGACGCATGTGGAACGGGATGAGCCCGACCCATGCCGTTCCTCCGCAGGTGTCGACGCGGAGGCCGGCGGGGAGCAGGCGCTGGATCTCTGCGGGGTCGTACGGCCAGTGCACCGACGCGAGGTCGTACCAGCCCTGCAGCATCACGGGCCGTCGAACGGGCCGAGGGCAGTCAGTGGTGATTGGCTCGACGCCGTGGTTCATCGGGAGGGCACCGTCATCCCCGGAGGAGGCCGGTGATCGCCGTCGCCGCCAGGTGGCCCGACGTCGCCGCCCCTTCGACGCGGCCGCTCGTGCCGAACCCGTCGCCGGCGGCGACCGCGGGAGGCACGCCGCCCAGCAGGAGGAATGCCTCGGGAAGCAGTTCCGCTGTTCGGGCGAACCGCCAGCGGTGGACGTGGGAGTCGACCACGTGCACTCCGGCGAGGTCGATTCCGGCGAGCAGGTCGGTGACCACTGTGGCGTCGTCGAGCTCCCACAGCGCCCGGCTGGCGGCCGCGGTGGCGTGGACCGTCAGTGCCGGGACCGCCGAGATGCCCTTGCCCGCGTTGTCGGCGTACCACGCGACCGGGCCCGCGGCGGGGCGTCGTGCTGCGGGATGGCCGATGCCCGACGGACCGTCGAGAACGGCGAGCACCGCGATGCACGGGTCGTATCCGATCTGCTCGAGGCGAGTGCGGTCCGACGAATCGATCGACGCGGGGTCGAGCATCGCCAGCGTCTGTGGCGCCGGCGCGGTCAGGACGATGGCGTCCGCCTCGATCGGGAACCTGTCGGAGATCTCGATCACCCACCGCCCGTCGGCGTGGTGGATCCGATCTACGTGGGTCGACAGGCGGACATCGAGCCCGGTCGCGAGGTGCTTGGCGATGCCCGTCATCGCCGGCACGCCGCGATGGCGGGCCGGGCCGTCGGACGCGGTGATGCCGTCGGCGCCGAGGGTCCCTTCGAACCATGGGGTGGCGACGCCGGCGTGCTCCCAGGCCTGGATCTCGGCACGAAACCAGTCGGTGCGGGCGGTGACGAACTGGGCGCCGTGGTCGAGGACCGCGTCGCCGATCCGACGGGTCGCCATCCGTCCGCCGACCCCTCGGCTCTTGTCGACCACGATGACGCCGGCGCCCGACTCGACCAGCGAACGCGCCGCCGTCAGGCCCGCGATACCGGCGCCCACGACCACAACGACGGGCCGACCGATCACGTGGTTCGACCCCGAATCGCCGGCAGGACGTGGCGACCCACCAGTTCGCACTCCTCGCGGTGGGGGTAACCCGACAGGATGAAGGAGTCGATGCCGAGCGCTTCGTACTCGCGGAGCTTCGCGACCACCTGGTCGGGGTCGCCGACGATGGCGGCGCCGCAGCCGCTCCGGGCTCGGCCGATGCCCGTCCACAGGTTGGCCTCGACGTAGCCGTCGGCGTCGGCTCGGTCACGGAGGTCGGTCTGGCGGGCGACCCCGACCGATGACGCGTCGAGCGACCGCTGCCGCACGGCCGCTCCGACCTCGGGTTCGAGGCGGGAGACGAGGTCGAAGGCGGCGGCCCGGGCGGCGTCCTCGGTCTCGCGGACGACGACGTGCACGCGGTAGCCGAACCGCAGCGAGCGGCCGTGGGCGTCGGCGCGGGCCCGCATGTCGCTGATCGTGGACTGCACGCCGTCCATGGTGTCGGGCCACATGAGGAAGACATCGGCATGCTCCGCCGCAGTATCGCGGGCGGGATCCGACATTCCGCCGAAGTAGAAGGGCGGCGCCGTCCCTCCCCGGGCCTGCGCTGCATCGCTCGCCACCCGTGGCGGGTCGAGCACCAGGTCGTAGAACTCGCCGTGGTGGTCGAGCGGTTCGCCACGAAGCAGCGTCCGCAGGATCGTCATGACCTCGCGGCTGCGGGCGTAGCGCGGGCCCCCGTCGATGGGCGCGCCGGGCAGGTCGGACGAGATGATGTTGATCGTGAGGCGCCCCTGCAACATCTGGTCGAGGGTCGCGAGCTGGCGGGCGAGCTGCGGGGGCCAGAGCTCACCGCACCGGACGGCGACCAGCAGGCGGATGCGGTCGGTCATCGGGGCGACCCCGCCGGCGAAGGCGACGGAGTCGATGCCGAGGTCGTAGCCCGAAGGAAGCAGGACGTTGTCGAACCCGACGCGTTCGGCGGTGGTCACGATGTCGGCGCAATGATCGAATGACGACCGCAGCGTGGGATCGGGGACACCGAGCCACCGGTAGTCGTCGTCGCACAAGGCGGAGAACCAGGCGATCTCGGTGCCCGATGTCGTCGACGGTTCGGTCACGGCAGCCGCTCGCCCCGCCCGGCGACGAGGATCTCGTACCACTCCTGGCGCCCCATGCGGACGTCGAGCGCCTGCGCCGACGCGGTGACCCGATCGGGTCGCTGCGACCCGACGATCGGGATCGCGCCCGACGGGTGGTGGGCGATCCATGCGAGCAGGACCGCCGAGCGGTCGACGCCGCGGTCCGCTGCGATTCGATCGGCGACGGCTGCCACCCGGGCGGCATCGGGCCCGAGGGACGCCGGGTCGCCGACGAGACGTCCGCCGGCGAGCGGGCTCCACACCAGCGGCGTGCAGCCGACTTCACCGCACAGGTCGAGCGTTCCGTCGACCAGCGGCGCCTGGTGGAGCGGGTGCCACTCCGGTTGTGTCGTGACGATGGGCGCCCGAAGGTGCGCCGCCAGGGCACGGTGTTGGGCCACCGTGAAGTTCGAGACGCCGATGGCGCGGACCTTGCCGGCGTCGACCAGCGCGTCCAGTGCCCCGGCGACCTCCGCCGGCGACGTGAGATGGTCGGGACGGTGGATCTGGTAGAGGTCGAGGTGATCGACGCCGAGCCGACGGAGCGAGGCGTCGCACGCCTCGGCGAGGTAGTCGCGGGACTGGTCGTAGGGCACGCCGGGGCGGATGCCGCCCTTGGAGGCGAGCACCATGCGGTCCCGCCATTCGGGAGCGTCGCGGAGCACCCGGCCGAGCAGCGCCTCGGCCTCACCGAACCCGTCGTCGCGTTCGCCGCCGCCGCCGCCGAAGCCGTAGATGTCGGCCGTGTCGATCAGGGTGAGGCCGGCGTCGAGCGCCGCGCCGATCTTGGCGGAGGCGTCGGCGACACCGGTGCCCGCCAACCGCCAGCAGCCGTAGGCGATGGAGCCGACCTCGATGCCGCTCGATCCGAGCATCCTCGTCGGTGGGATCGGGGGCAGGTCGAGCACAGCCGGTACGGTACCGGAGATGGCAGGAACGACCGGAGCCGAGCCGATTCGGTACGGAATCATCGGCACCGGGATGATGGGGTGCGAACACATCCTGAACCTCGGCCACATCGACGACGCGGTCGTCGTCGCCATCAGCGACCCGAACGCACCGTCGCTCGAGATGGCGCAGGCGTGCATCGACGTCGGGCCGTCGAGCCGTCGCTCTGAACGTCTGGGCGTCTACCGCGATCACGCCCAGCTCCTGGCCCGCGACGACCTCGACGCCGTCGTCATCGCCTCACCGAACCACACCCACGCCGATGTGCTCGCCGACGCCCTCGCCTCCGACGTGCACGTCATGGTCGA
Source organism: uncultured Acidimicrobiaceae bacterium (assembly GCA_937868025.1). The sequence goes on along the minus strand of CALMLJ010000552.1, from coordinate 789 downwards.
GAAGCCGGTGTGCACGACCGTTCCGGATGCCCTGCGTGTCCGGTCGCTCGCGGCCGGGCGATCCTCGGGCGGGTCGCCGCTCATGTGTTGGGTGGCGTTGGAGTACCGATACATGCCGACCCCTGCGATGCTGCTCGATCTGGTCAGGGCGAACCTCTTGGGCACCACCAGGATGGTTGCGATCCGCGAACATCGCTTCCCGTTCCTCACCAAGGTCGGGAACTGGAACCGGTTCACTGCCAACACCGGCGGGACGCTCGTCGAGAAGTGCTGTCACTTCTTCGACCTGATGCATCAGCTCGCCGGCGACCGCCCCACCCGGGTGATGGCGTCGGGAGGACAGGACGTCAACCACCTCGACGAGCTCGTGGAGCTACCGGACGGTTCGACGGCGCGGCCCGACATCTTGGACAACGCGTTCGTGATCGTGGAGTTCCGCAACGGGGTTCGCGGGTCGCTCGATCTGTGCATGTTCGCCGAAGGCGGGCGGTACGAGCAGGAACTCACCGTGGTGGGCGATCTCGGCAAGCTCGAGACGACGGTGCCGGGCGACACGGTGTGGCACGGAGAACGCCCCGCGGTCGGGTCGTCGCCGAGCGGCGCCGTCGCGATCGCTGCCCCGCTCGCCGACGAGGTTCGCTACACCGGGTTCCACCACGGCTCCAGCTTCCGGGAACATCTCCGGTTCATCGAGCAGATCCGGTCCGGCGGCGATGCGCTCGTGACGGTCGACGACGGGTTGTGGTCCGTCGCCATGGGCGCAGCGGCGCATCGGGCGATCGAGCAGGG
>CALMLJ010000551.1 GCA_937868025.1 uncultured Acidimicrobiaceae bacterium | reverse complement strand
ACGCCGACGGCGGCGAAGGCCTCGTTGAGCTCGAACAGGTCGACGTCGGACACGGTCTTGCCGGCGCGCTCGAGCGCCTGGAAGATCGCACGGCTCGGCTGGGTGAGCAGCGAGGCGTCGGGACCGGCCACCTGGCCGTTGCCCAGGATCTCGCCCAGCGGGGTGATGCCGGCCTTCTCGGCGAACGCCTTCGAGGTCACGACCACGGCAGCGCCGCCGTCGGAGATCTGGCTGGCGTTGCCGGCGGTGATGTTGCCTTCCTTGTCGAAGGCGGGGCGGAGCTTGCCGAGCGAGTCGAGCGTGGTGTCGCCGCGGACGCCCTCGTCGGACGAGAACACGACCGGGTCGCCCTTGCGCTGGGGGATCTCGACGTTGACGATCTCGTTGTCGAACAGACCGTCCTTCTGGGCACGGGCCGCGCGCTCGTTGGAGAGGTAGGCGACCTGGTCCTGCTCGTCGCGGGTGAGCCCGGCGGCTCCGGCGTACTTCTCGGTTCCGCCACCCATGGGGACCTGGTCGATGGCGCAGAAGAGGCCGTCGAACATCATCGAGTCGATGACCTTCTTGTCACCCATGCGCATACCGCTGCGGGCGTCGGGGAGCAGGTAGGGGGCGTTGGTCATGGACTCCATACCGCCGGCGACGACGACGTCGGCCTGACCGGACTGGATGAGGAGGTCGGCCATCATGATCGAGTTGATGCCCGACAGGCAGACCTTGTTGATGGTCGTCGACGGGACCGACATGGGGATGCCGCCCTTGACGGCCGCCTGGCGGGCCGTCATCTGGCCGGCGCCGGCGAGGAGCACCTGGCCCATGAACACGTAGTCGACCTGGTCGCCGGAGAGGCCGGCGCGCTCGAGGGCGGCCTTGATGGCGAGACCGCCGAGATCGGTACCGCTGAATCCGGCGAGCGAGCCCGCCAACTTGCCGATCGGGGTACGCGCCCCGCTGAGAATCACCGATCCGGCCATTGCACTTCCCCTTGTTTGGATGGTTGGGCCCGGTGGCCCGGAATCAGACGACGTTACCGGCCGGTAACCGCCGTCGGCCAACGGCGACGGGGGTGACACCGATCACATCGGGAGATGGCCACCATCAACGCCGGTGATCACTGCCGCAGGTGTCGACGATGATCTCGTTGAGCAGTGGACGGTCGGCATCGGGGACGGGCAGGTCGACACCGACGGGTTCCTCGTCACCAACTTGGACCTGCACCTGGAACACGTAGGTCTTCTTCGAGTCGCTCAACGCGTGGCCGTCGCAGCGTCCGGCCCCCGTGACCACGATCGGCACCTCGAGCTGACGGCCGTCCGTCGGCAGTGTGGGCGGCGGCGCCGTCCAGTTCACGAACAGCAGGACGCTGCCATCGACTCCGGTGACGCTGATCGCGTCGGACGTGTCACGGCGGGTCACGACCAACGAGCCCGCCGCCGTGGGAACTCCGTCGGGATCCGACCGTACCCAAGCCGAGTACTCGAGACCGACACGATCGAGGAGGCGCTGTCGGACGCACGCCGTGCGCCACACGTTGTCGAGGGCCGTCTGAGCGTCGGCGAGCAACGGTGCCCTGACCGTTCGGGCGGTTCCGTCGCCGGGGTCGACGGTCACCTCCACGGCGCCGAGCGAGAACGGCGGGGTGTCGGCCGTCGCGCAGTTCACGGCACCGAGCGGCGTGGGCAGATCGACCCGCTGACCCGGCGCGACCTGCACGGGCCGGACCGTGGGTGAAACCGGTTCGAAGCCGGGCCAGTCGAGCCGGACCGACGTCACTGCGACGAGCCCCTCGCCCCCGGGCCAGCGGACCATCTCAATCTGGATCACACCGGCCGCCTCGTCCTCGCGGAACTGTCGGATCGACGCAGCGAGGCCGTCGGAGGCGGTGAGGTCGGGAAGCGTCGTCGTGGGGCGGGGTCGCGGGGCCCGATCGACGACGGTCGTCGGGGACCCGGTGGAGGCGTGGCGATCGTCTCCGCACCCGGCGACGAGCCCGATCGACGCCAGGGCAACGATGACGACGGTCGCACCCGTGCCCCGTCTTCTCGCCATCGCTCCATTGAAGTCGCTACCGTCTTGACCCATGTCGATGCAGCACATCCTCGAAGCAATCCAGTCCGACGCCAGCGGCGACGAGATCGCCAACCTCCCTCTGCCGGAGTCGTTCCGCGCCGCATACGTGCTCCGTGAGGAGCAGGAGATGTGGGCCGGGTTCGCGTCGGAGGACAAGGATCCCCGCAAGTCGTTGCACGTCGGCGAGGTCGCCACGCCCGAGATCGCCCCCGACGAGGTCTACATCGCGGTGATGGCCTCCTCGATCAACTTCAACACGGTGTGGACGTCGATCTTCGAGCCGCTGTCCACCTTCAATTTCCTCGATCGTCTCGGCAAGGAGTCCGAGTGGGGCGCCCGCCACAAGCAGGACTTCCACGTTGTCGGTTCCGACGCCTCGGCCGTGGTGCTCCGGGTCGGCTCGGCCGTCCGCAACTGGAAGCCGGGCGACCACGTCACGGTCCACTGCAACTACCTCGATGACCAGGACCCGTCAGCGCACGACGACTCCATGTTGGCCAGCAACCAGCGCATCTGGGGGTTCGAGACCAACTACGGCGGCCTCGCCGACCTGTCCATCGTGAAGGCCAACCAGCTCATGCCGAAGCCGGCGCACCTGAGCTGGGAGGAGGCGGCGGTCAACGCGCTCTGCGCCTCCACGTCCTACCGCATGCTCGTCGGGAGCCACGCTGCGCGCATGAAGCAGGGCGACAACGTCTTCGTCTGGGGCGCGACCGGCGGCATCGGCGCCTACGCCATCCAGCTGATCCTCAACGGCGGCGGCACGCCGGTCGGTGTGGTCTCGAGCGAACACCGGGTCAAGCTGCTCCAGGCGATGGGGTGCGAGAACGCGATCGACCGCCGCGCCGAGAACTACCAGTTCTGGTCCGACGAGCACACCCAGGATGAAGGCGAATGGCGCCGACTGGGCAAGAAGGTCCGCTCGCTCATCGGCGACGACCCCGACATCGTCTTCGAACACCCGGGCCGCTCCACCATGGGGGCGTCGGTGTTCATCGCCAAGCGCGGCGGCACGGTCGTCACCTGCGCCGCGACGTCGGGCTACATGCTCGAATTCGACAACCGTCACCTGTGGATGAAGCTCAAGCGCATCGTGTCGAGCCACTTCGCCAACTACCAGGAGGCGTGGAACATGAACCAGCTCATCGGCCAGGGTCGCATCCAGCCGGTGATGAGCGAGGTGTACACGCTCGACCAGGTCGGCGACGCCGCCCTCAAGGTCCACAAGAACCAGGCGGAGGGCAAGCTCGGCGTGCTCTGCCTCGCTCCGGAGGCCGGCCAGGGCATCACCAACCCCGAGCGTCGCGCCGAGATCGGTGAGGACAAGATCACGCTCTTCGCACGGCACGCCCGCGGCGAGCTGGCCTGATCGTCAGGCCTTCGCGCAGTCGCCCTTGCCGGTGAGTCGGTACTCGGGAACGCCCGAGGCTGACTCATCGGACAGCGTCCAACGTTCGGCGAGCTCGGGATCGTCGAGGTAGATGCCGTCGGCCATCGGCGTGATGCTGTCGGGGTAGACGCCGTTGAGCAGGCGGTACGACTCCGCCGCGACGGCGATGTCGTCGCGCGTGTCCGAACAGGACCGCACCTGGCGATCCTCGACCTGGCGGTAGATCGCGCCGAAGGCCAGGGTCGAGACGAACGCGACGGGGAAGAGGTAGCCGAGGAACAACGCGGTCCGGGCGAGGCCGCGCCCCGCGAGCCGTTGTGCTTCCCACCTGGTTGCCCGGATGGCGACGTGTCCGAGCGCGATGGCGATCACCGAGAGCACCAGGGTGGGGATGTTGTAGAGGAAGTAGCGACCGGCGCTGCCATACCCCGACAGCGACCGGTACTCCGACTGGAGCCGGGAGGCGCCCACCACAACCAGCGAGACGGTCGTGCCGGCCGGGACCAGGAGCCCAGCGACGAGCGCGCTGACGGCGAGCCAGCTGGGCTCGCGGTCGACGACCACGACGGTGTCGCCGACGATGTCCCACACGGTCTGTCGGCGAGGGCTGACCAGCATCCACAGGCCACCGAGGATGACCAGGCCCACCAGCGCGGCCTGCACGATGAGCGACAGCACAATGAGGTTGTCGTCGGGTGAGTACAGGAGGAGCCACCCGGACCCGCTCGCGACGACGAGCGGGAGCAGCGCGATGAAGCTCCGACGGAACGCCTGCCCCTTCGAGATGGCCGGGTTGCGCGACCCGCTGCGGATGGAGAGCCCCATCTGGCGCATCCCGAGCGTGCCGCGCCGGGTCGCCAGCGACCGAGACCAGATGAGGTACGTCACGAGGAGCCCGTACGCCCACGACGCGGCGAGACCGGCGAGCAGGATCGAGTCGTTCGGGGTGGCCGAGTTGATGAAGAGGAACAGCAGGGTGATGAGGTACGTGCCCACGTCGAGCACCAGGAGCCAGAACAGCAACGTGATGCCTCGGGCCCAGGCCCGTCGCCAGAAGCCGGCGAGTTCGGGTGCGGTGGGTCCCGACGCGGTCCCGAGCGGCTGTTGGAGGCCGGGTGGGGTGACGTAGGTCGGCGGCCGTTCGGGGGCCGGATCGTGCAGCGGGGTGGACGACTGTTGCCAGAACCCCGGACCGGGCGGGCCCGGCGGGGGTGGCGGTAGGTCGCCCGACGGTGGGGTGACGTCACTCATTGATCGATGTCCCCCTGGGTACGCGCTGAGGGTGATCGTACCCGCGGTGTCGTGGACCGAGGAGAACCAGGGGGCCGGCGTCAGGGGGTGCGGGTATGTTCGACCGATGGACCGACCGCCCCGTCGCCTCGACGCCGTCGTCTTCGATCTCGACGGAGTGATTCGCCACTACGACCGGGTGCACGAGCGCGACATCGAGGAGCGCCACGGGATTCCGTTGGGGTCGCTGGTGCCGACGGCGTTCGGGAGCAGCGCAGGGCACGAGTTCATGTGCGGTCGCCTCGACCACGACGGGTTCGCGGCGGCGCTCAGCGCGCTGATCGGATCCGAGGCGGCGGCGGTGGAGTTCGTCGCGATGCGCGCCGAGGTCGACGCCGAGGCCGTCGCGCTCGTGCGGTCGGTACAGGCGGTCGTGCCGGTCGCGTTGCTCACCAACGGCTCGCTCCGGACCCGGTCCGAGTTGGCGGAGGCCGGTCTGCACGAGGCGTTCGACCATGTGTTCAACTCGGCCGAGACGGGCATTCCCAAGCCCCTCCCGGAGTCGTACCTCAACGTGGTCGCGGCGCTCGACGTCGACCCCACGACCACGGCGTTCGTCGACGACCTCGACGTCAACGTCCACGGCGCGATCACCGCGGGCCTCGTCGGCCACGTCTACACCGGGCTGGCGGTGCTGCGGTCGTTCCTCGACGTCCACGGCATTGTGGCGTCGTAGCGACGGGGGGCCGGCCTGCCCCGGGGAACGGCGGATGGAGCGCGCCGACCTCCTCGTGGAATGATCGTCGGATGCTGCTCACCAACATCGACCATGTCGCCATCGCCGTCCGTGATCTCGATGCCGCGATCGCCTACTACGCCGAGGCGTTCGGCGCCGAGGTCCACCACCG
>CALMLJ010000550.1 GCA_937868025.1 uncultured Acidimicrobiaceae bacterium | reverse complement strand
TCTCGATCTTCTCGATGCCCGACTCGAGCGGGGACACCGTGCGCTTCTCCTCGTCGACCTCATAGTCGGCGTCGCGCTTGAGACCGCGCACGATCGACGCGAACCGGTAGTAGAGCTTGGCGGCATCCGCGAGCTGCCCGCTGATGATGAGCGGGGTCCGGGCCTCGTCGATGAGGATCGAGTCGACCTCGTCGACGATCGCGTACGCATGGCCGCGCTGCACCTGCTCCTCACGGCTCATCGCCATGTTGTCGCGCAGGTAGTCGAAGCCGAACTCGTTGTTGGTGCCGTAGGTGATGTCGGCCGCGTACTGCTGGCGCTTGTGCTCCCAGTCGTAGGCGTCGGGAACCACGAGGCCGATCGACAGGCCCATGAAATTGTGGATCTGCCCCATCCACTCCGAGTCACGGGTGGCCAGGTAGTCGTTGACCGTGATGACGTGGACGCCCTTGCCGGTGAGCCCGTTGAGATACACCGGGAGGGAGCTCACAAGGGTCTTGCCCTCACCGGTCTTCATCTCGGCGATCCAGCCGAAGTGGAGCGCAGCCCCACCCATCAGCTGCACGTCGTAGTGCCGCTGGCCGATGACCCGGTTGGCGGCCTCGCGGGTCACCGCGAAGGCCTCGATCAGGAGGTTGTCGATGTCCTCGCCGCGGTCGAGCCGCTCACGGAACTCGACGGTCTTGTGCTGGAGCGCGTGGTCGTCGAGCTGCTGCAGCTCGGGCTCGAGCGCGCCGATGTCGGGAACCAGATCGGCGAGGGCGCGGACCTTGCGGGTCTCGCCGGCTCGAAGGAGTTTGTCGAAGAAGGCCATAGCGCGGCCAAGCCTACCGGCAGACTCCCATTCACATCGTCAGGCAGGAGGACCTGCCCGGAGGGCCGGTTCAGGCGAATCGGTCGGAGCTCACACCTTCGTCGATGAGCCCGATGTCGCCGTCCTCGCGGCGATAGACGACGGCGGGGCCGCCGGTCTCGACGTTGGTGAAGAAGTAGAAGGAATGCCCGACCAGATCCATGCGCATCGCTGCGTCGATCGGCGTGAGCACCAGGTTCTCGACCGTCTTCGTCTTCACGATGCGATAGCTCTCGACCAGCTCGGTCGCTTCGGCGCTCGCGTCGGTGTACTCGACGGCGTCGTCGGCGGCGCCGTTGGTCGACACGACCTCGCGAACCAGGTCATCGGGGATGTCGGTCGAGGCGTTGGCCCACTGCTTGGCCCGGGTCACGTCGCGGTGGGTGCGGTAGGTGGACAGCTTCGTCTTCAGCTTGTGGAGCTTGTTCTCGAGCTTCTCGATCGCCCGGTCGACGGCGGTCAGATGGTCGGGCCCGTGGGACTTGCACCGGATGTGGTGGCCATGGCCTTCCAACGTGATCTCACAACACTCCTTGTCATGGATGCGCGGGTTGCGCTCCTGGAAGAAGTGCACCTCCGCCCGATCCATCTCGAGGAACTTCCCGCCGAGCCTGGAGAGCTTCTCGACGATGAGATCCCGATCTCCTTTGGCGACTTCGGTGTGGCGAGCGCTCACGTTGATCTGCACGGTTGACCTCCTGTTCCCCCTCGATCAGCCGGCTGCACAACCGGTCCACGAAGGGAGTGCCGTTGGTCAACCCGACTGTAGAGGATCGGGTCGCGGAAACGGCACCGATCTGGGAGTTGCGCCGAGGGTCGCACCGATCACCTTCCGGATCCCGACGGAGCGGAGCGCTGCGGCCACGCCGACCAGCGACGCGCCGGTGGTTCGGACGTCGTCGACCACGACCACGGTGGCGTTCGCGCCGATGGTGCGGGCGGCCGGACGGGCCTCGAACCGGGTGGTCAGGCGTTCAGCGCGGCCCCGACCCGTCTGGGTGACTCCGCCGACGTGACGCACGGTGGCACGCACCGGCGAGCCCGCGGCCCGGCCGACGGCACGGGCGAGCAGCTCCGCCTGGTCGTACCCGCGACCTCGCCGCCTCGCCGGACTCGTGGGCACCCACGTGACGACGTCGATGGGTTCGTCGACTGCCAACGCGAGCATCGCGGCGAGGGGCGGGAGGGCGTCGCGATGGTTGTCGAACTTGAGGCGCCGGATCACGGTGCGCCCCGCGCCGTCGTAGGCGAACAGGGCGACGGCGCGATCGAGTCC
>CALMLJ010000549.1 GCA_937868025.1 uncultured Acidimicrobiaceae bacterium | reverse complement strand
CGTGATCGCGATACAGACCGATGTGGCCGACCATGGCCTCGGGCACCAGCTGCAGCACCGCCTCGATCATGGCGAGACCGGCGCGGAGCAGGCCCACGATCGCCGGCGCGGGATCTCCGAGCACCTTGGCCGGCGCCTCCATCAGCGGCGTCTGCACCGTGGTGTCGACCGTGGGCAGGTCGCGCAACGCTTCGTAGCCGGCGAGCAATGAGATCTCGTGCACGATCCGGCGGAACGCATCGGGCTTGGTCGTGTGGTCGCGCAACCGCGCCAACTTGTCGTGGATCAACGGGTGGTCGAGGACCACCAGCTTCGGCTCGGCGGTTGCGTCGGTCATGGCGTCCCTTCTAGAGGTTTCGGATCAGGTCGGCGAGGGTCACGGCCGGGCGGGGGCCGACGTGGGCGATGACCTCCGACGCCGCGATCGAGGCGATGCGCCCGCACGTCGCCAGATCACGCCCGTGGGACAACCCGTAGAGGAACCCGGCGGCGTACATGTCGCCGGCCCCGGTCGAATCGACGACCCGGTCGACCGGCTCGACGGGCACGTCGATGCGATCGGTGCGGGTCACGATGACCGACCCCTTCTCGCTCCGCGTGACGGCGGCCAGTTCGCAGTCCTCACGCACCGCCTTGAGTGCGACCTCCACGTCGTCGACCTCGTAGAGCGAGCACAACTCATCCTCGTTCGCGAAGAGCAGGTCGACATGGGTCTCGAGCAGACCGCGGAACGCATCGCGGTGCCGGTCGACGCAGAACGAATCGCTGAGCGTCAGCGACACGCGCCGGCCGGCGTCGTGCGCGATGCCGGCGGCATAGCGGAACGCCTCCTGCGCTGCCGGCGGATCGAACAGGTAGCCCTCCAGGTAGAGGTTCTGGCCGCTGCGGATGACGTCGGGGTCGACGTCGGGCACACCGAACAGCGTCGATGCTCCGAGGTAGGTGTTCATGGTGCGCTGGCCGTCCTCGGTGACGAGGATCAGACAACAGCCCGTGGGCGGACCGTCGGTCGCGAGCGGCGTGGAGTAGCCGACGCCGGCGGCGTGGATGTCGTGGTTGAAGACCGCGCCCAGCTGATCGTCACGTACCCGACCGAGGTAGTGCGAGGTGCCGCCCAGCGAAGCGACCCCGACCGTGGTGTTCGCACCCGACCCGCCACTCGCCTCGATCGCCACGCCCATGGCGCCGTACAGCGCCTCGCGACGCTCCTCGTCGATGAGGTTCATCGAGCCGGGAACGAGGCCTTGCCCTGCGATGAAGTCGGGGGTCTCGTGGCTGATCACGTCGACGAGTGCGTTGCCGATGCCGACGACATCGATGGTGGGTTCGCTCATAGCCCGCAACCGTAGGCGCCGCGGGGTGGCCACCACAGAATCGCAACCGGGTCCTCGGTCGGGCTGCTAGGAACAGGTGCAGTAACCCAGTTGCCAGCCCCGGGATGCCGGGGCGGCACGCACAGCCTCCAGGAGGGCACCCCGTGAAGCGAACCAGAAGACTGTTATCGCTCGTCGCACTCGCCTCCGCAGTCAGCCTCCTCGGCGCGGCCTGCGGCGACGACAAGGACGATGCGTCGACCGACTCCGGCAGCGACAGCACCGAGCAGTCGTCCGACATCAAGGTCGGCCTGGCGTTCGACCTCGCCGGCCGCGGCGACAAGTCGTTCAACGACGCCGCCGTCGCCGGCCTCGACAAGGCCGCCGACGAACTGGGCCTCGAAGCCCCGAAGGAGCTCTCGCCCTCCAAGGACGAGGATCGCGAGGCCAACCTCAAGCTCCTCACCGAGGGCGGCTACAGCCCGATCATCGGAGTCGGCTTCGCCTACGCCGACAGCATCAAGCTGATCGCCGAGGCCAACCCCGACACGTCGTACGTCACGATCGACACCGTCGTCGAGGCCGACAACGTCCGCAACAACGTCTTCGCCGAAGAGCAGGGCTCGTTCCTGGTCGGCGCCGCGGCGGCCCTCAAGTCGACCACGGGCACCGTGGGCTTCATCGGTGGTGTCGAGAACGACCTCATCAAGAAGTTCGAGGCGGGCTACGTCGCCGGCGCCAAGGCTGCCAAGCCTGAGATCGTCGTCGACGTGAAGTACATCTCCCCCGACGGTGACTTCACCGGCTTCAACGCTCCCGACAAGGCCAAGGTCATCGCCGGCGCCATGTACGAGGCCGGCGCCGACGTGATCTTCCACGCCGCCGGCGGTTCCGGCAGCGGCCTGTTCGACGCCGCCGTCGAGGCCGGCGACGGCAAGTGGGCGATCGGTGTCGACTCGGACCAGTACCTCAACGCCACCACCGACCAGCAGGCACACATCCTGACCTCGATGCTGAAGCGGGTCGACGTTGCGGTCTACGACAGCATCAAGGCCTTCGCCGAGGGCGACAAGGGCGGCAAGACGGTCGTGCTCGACCTCAAGGCCGAGGGTGTGGGCTACTCCACCTCGGGCGGCTACGTCGACGACATCGCCGACCAGCTCGACGCCTTCAAGGACCAGATCATCTCCGGCGAGATCACCGTCCCGACGGCTCCCTGATCCACCAGCAGTCAACGACTGGGGCCCGGTGTCGCTTCGGCGGCACCGGGCCCTTTTCGCATCTAGCATCCTGCGCACCTTGCAGGCTCGAAGGGGGAACGTGGTCGACAGCACACCGCTCGCCGTGGAACTGGTGGGAATCTGGAAACGGTTCCCCGGGGTCATCGCCAACCGCGACATCAACCTGAGTGCCGCGCCCGGAACGATCCACGCGATCGTCGGTGAGAACGGCTCGGGCAAGTCGACCCTGATGAAGACCCTGTACGGGATGCACCGCCCCGACGAGGGCACCATCTCGATCAACGGCACGATCGAATCCTTCCGATCGCCCACCGATGCGATCGCTGCCGGCGTCGGCATGGTCCACCAGCACTTCATGCTCGCCGACAACCTGAGCGCACTCGAGAACATCATCCTCGGTGCCGAGCCGACCCGCCGCGGGGTGATCGACTACGCCGGGGCGCGTCAACGTCTCGGCGAGCTCCAGAAGGCCTATGGCATCGACCTCGATCTCGACGCCATCGTCGAGAACCTCGGCGTCGGCGAACGCCAGCGCGTCGAGATCCTCAAGGTGCTGTACCGCGGCGCCCGGATCCTGATCCTCGACGAGCCCACTGCCGTGCTCGTCCCCCAGGAGGTCGACGAGCTGTTCGGCAACCTCAAGCATCTCGTCGCCGAGGGCGTCACCATCCTGTTCATCAGCCACAAGCTCGACGAGGTGTTGGCCATCTCCGACGAGATCACCGTCATCCGAGACGGTCACACGGTCGCCACCGTCCTCCCGGCCGACGTCGACAAGCGGCGGCTCGGTGAGCTGATGGTCGGCAGTGAGCTCCCAACCCCCGACACCCAAGAGTCGACCGTCACCGACGTCGTCGAACTCGAGGTCGTCGGCCTGACTGCCCGCGACGACGAGACCGACCGGGTCGTCGTCGACGACGTGTCCTTCACGATCCATCAAGGCGAGATCCTCGGCATCGCCGGCATCGAAGGCAACGGACAGTTCGAACTGGTCGAGGCCCTCCTCGGGCTCCGGCCGGTCAGCAGCGGTGTGGTCGAGCTCAGCGGCAACGATCTCGCCCATCTCGGCGTACGCGAACGCCGGCACGCCGGTATCGGCTACATCCCCTTCGACCGCCATCGCGAAGGCCTCATGCTCGCGGCACCGCTCTGGGAGAACATGATCCTCGGCCACGACGACACGTCGCGGTTCAGCTCCGGTCCCTGGATCAACGCCCGGCACGCCAAGGACGAGTGCGACGAGGCGATCGAGCGCTTCGACGTCAGCACACCGGGCTGCGGCGTCCCGGCCTACGCACTGTCGGGCGGCAACCAGCAGAAGCTCATCGCCGCCCGCGAGATGACGGCGGGCCCGAGCCTCCTCATTGCGGCCCACCCGACCCGCGGCGTCGACATCGGGGCTCAGGCGGCGATCTGGGACGAACTCCGCCGGGCCCGAGCCAGCGGCCTCGCCGTGCTCCTCATCTCCGCCGACCTCGACGAACTGATCGGCCTCAGCGACAACTTGCTCGTGATGTTCCGTGGCCAGATCAGCGCCCGACTCGACCCGGCGACAGCAACCCCCGAACAACTCGGCCTCTACATGACCGGCGAACGACAGGAGGTGGCGTCATGACGACCGCCGACCCGACGACGATCAGGCCGCCCCGCCGCTCCCGGCCCGTCAACTGGACGAACCTCGGCATCAACGCCGCAGCACCGATTGTCTCCCTTCTCATCGCCGCCGCCCTGAGCGCGATCCTCGTCGCCGTCACCGGGTTCAATCCCGGTGACGTCCTGTCGACGCTCGGGGAACGCTTCGGCGACGCCAACACCTGGATCGACGCGACCCAGCGGGCGGTCCCGCTCTACATCTCGGCCATCGCCGTCGCGATCGGGTTCAAGATGGGCCTCTTCAACATCGGCGTCGAGGGGCAATACAAGGTCGCCATGTTCGCGACCGCCATCATCGGCGCCGCAGTCGAACTCCCGGCCGTGCTGCACGTGCTGTTCTGCATCGTGATCGCGATGACGTTCGGCGCGCTCTGGGCGGCAATCCCTGCGATCCTCAAGGTCAAGCGAGGCGTCAACGAGGTGATCGCGACGATCATGCTCAACTACATCGCGACTGGTCTCATCGCCTACCTGTTCGGCGAGTTCTTCGCCGTCCGCGAGGCGGGCGACCTGAGCCCGAAGACGAAGCTCATGCCGTCGTCGTCGTGGATGCCCAACCTCATCGAGCGCAACCTCCACAACCTCACCGGGTTCATCTTCGTGGCGGCTGCACTCGGCGTCGCCTTCTACCTCGTCGTGTGGAAGACCCGGTTCGGGTTCCAGCTCCGGGCGTCGGGCGCCAACGCCACCGCAGCGCGCACCTCCGGCATCAACCCCAAGGCGATGGTCTTCCGCACCCTCATCATGTCGGGCGCCGTCGCCGGCATGGTCGGCCTGCCGCAGATCCTCGGCGACAAGCACGCGTACAGCACCGACCTCCAGTTCAACCTCGGCTTCGATGGCATCGCCGTCGCCCTTCTCGGGCGCAACAGCCCCGTCGGCATCGCCATGGCGGCGATGATCTTCGGGTTCCTCGATTCGGCCGGTCGGTTCCTGGAGTTCAGCGAGATCCCCAAGGAGATCGTGGTCATCATGCAGGGCGTCATCGTCCTCACCGTGGTGATCGTCTACGAACAGGCCAGACGAATGCGCGAGCGAGCGACCCAAGAAGCGGCGTCGCGTGATCTCGACGCTGCAGCGCCGACCGCGGCGGTGGCGTCGTGACCACCACCGTCGAGCCGTCTCCCACCACCACCCCGGCGGGTGACGACGGGCACCGCCACCCTGCCCCCTGGCTTCGCGAACTTCCGCCATGGCAGCGCGGGCTCGTTTACATCGGACTCGGGCTGATCGTCATGTCAGTCGTCCGCATCGTCAGCGGCGCCAACGACATCACCTCGTCGGGCACAATCGCCGTGGCGCTCGGTCTCGCGGTCCCAATCGGAATGGCCGGCCTCGGAGGCATCTTCTCCGAGCGGGTCGGCATCGTGAACATCGGCCTCGAAGGCATGATGATCCTCGGCACCTGGTTCGGCGCCTACGGCGCGTGGCAGTTCGGGCCGTGGACCGGGCTCCTCCTCGGCGTCGTCGGCGGCGCGATCGGCGGCGTGATCCACGCCATCGCCACGGTCACGTTCAACGTCGACCACATCATCTCCGGCGTCGCCGTCAACATCCTCGCCGGCGGCCTCGCCAAGTATCTCTCGGTCATCGCCTACGACGCCGAGTCGGGAGGCAGCGCGATCCAGTCGCCGACCCAGAAGGCGAAGATCCCGAACTTCAACGTGCCGTTGGTCGGCGACGCCCTCCGATCGATCGAGCGCCGCCACTGGTTCCTCCTCAGCGACGTTGCAGGCGTCCTTCGCGGGTTCACCTCCAACATGAGCTACGCGACATTGCTGGCCATTCTCATCCTCGTCGGAGCCGCATTCCTCTTGTGGCGCACCCGATTCGGCCTCCGCCTCCGATCCATCGGGGAGAACCCGTACGCGGCGGAGTCCCTCGGCGTGCCCGTGCTCCGCATCAAGTACGCCGGGGTCATCCTCTCGGGCATGTGCGCCGGGTTCGGCGGAGCGTTCCTCGCGATCGTGCAGGCGTCGAACTATCGGGAGGGCCTGAGCGGCGGCCGCGGCTTCATCGGTCTCGCCACGATGATCTTCGGCAACTGGCGGCCCGGTGGCCTTGCGTCGGGCGCGCTGCTCTTCGGCTATTCCGACGGACTCCAGCTCCGCTCGTCGAGCTCCGTTCCGGCGCTCTTCCTGCTCGTCGCCATCCTCTGCGTCGCGATCGCCGCCTGGCAGATCCGCTGTGGACGCATCATCCCCGGAGCGATCACCTCCGTCATCGGAGTCGGGTTCCTCGTCCTCTACCTGCTGGTGGACGTCGTGCCCCAGTCGCTGATGCCGACCACGCCCTACGTGGTGACGTTGGTGGTGCTCGCTACGTCCTCTCAACGGCTGCGAATGCCGGCCGCCGACGGCCTGCCGTATCGTCGCGGCGAAGCCCACTGATCCCAACGAGGTGAACCCGCTATGACCACCGCGATCGACTGGGACGAACTCCGAGGCTCCGCCCGACAGATGGCAGCGCGGGCCTACGCGCCCTACTCGGGGGTCCACGTCGGCACCGCCGGGCTGACCGACGACGGGCGCATCGTGCTGGGTTCCAATGTCGAGAACGCCTCCTACGGCCTCACCCTCTGCGCCGAGTGCTCGCTCGTGTCACACCTCGTCGGCACGGGTGGAACGCGACTCGTGGCGGTCTGCACCGTCGCCGGCGACGGTGAGCCGATCGCCCCGTGCGGACGGTGCCGGCAGGTGCTCTTCGAGTTCGGCGGTGCCGAACTGCTCGTCGACACCAACGCCGGTCCGGTCACGTTGGGCGAACTGTTGCCCTGGGCGTTCGGACCCGAGGACGTGGTCACACGACGCAACGGGCCGTAGGTACGGTCTGACCGATGCCTGCTGTCACGATTCTCGACGTCATCCGCACCAAACGTGACGGGGGTGAGCTGAGCGACGAGCAGATCGACTGGTTCATCACCTCGTTCACCGACCGGTCGATCGCCGACGAGCAGGCCTCCGCCCTGTTGATGGCGATCGTGTGGCGAGGGCTCTCGCCCCGGGAACTGTCCACATGGACGGCGGCGATGATCGCGTCGGGTGACCGGCTCGACCTGTCGCCGGTCGGCCGCGCCACGTGCGACAAGCACTCGACCGGCGGGGTCGGCGACAAGGTGTCGCTGCCCCTGTGTCCGATCGTCGCCGCGTGCGGCGTGGCGGTGCCGCAGCTGTCGGGTCGCGGACTCGGCCACACCGGCGGCACGCTCGACAAGCTCGAGACCGTTCCCGGCTGGTCGCCGCACATGACGAACGAGCAGTTCGTGTCGCAGCTCCGCGACATCGGCGCGGTGATCGCAGCGGCCGGGGACGACCTCGCCCCCGCCGATCGCCGCATGTACGCGCTGCGCGACGTCACCGGCACCGTCGAGGCGATCCCGCTCATCGCCAGCTCCATCATGAGCAAGAAGATCGCCGAGGGCACGGACGCGCTCGTCCTCGACGTGAAGGTCGGATCGGGCGCGTTCCTGCCCGACATCGGTCTCGCCCGGGAGTTGGCTCGAACCATGGTGGGTCTCGGATCCGACCACGGCGTCCGTACCAGCGCACTCCTCACCGACATGGACCAGCCACTCGGTCTCGCCGTCGGCAATGCGCTCGAGGTGACCGAGTCGGTGGAGATCCTGCAGGGCGGCGGTCCCGCCGACGTCATCGAGGTGACGCTCGCCCTGGCCCGCCGCATGGTCGAGCTCGCCGGTGGCGGCGCCGACCCCGCCGACGTCATCGCGAACGGCGCGGCGATGGACCGCTGGAACGCGATGATCCGAGCGCAGGGGGGCGACCCCTCCGCGCCACTGGCGCGTGCGACCGAGATCGAGCCGTTCGGCGCCCCGGCAGCGGGCTTCGTGCAGCGCATCGACGCCCGCAAGATCGGCGAGGCGGCGTGGCGCCTCGGTGCGGGCCGGGCCCGCAAGGAGGACCCGGTGTCGCCGTCCGCCGGCATCGTGCTGCGTGCCATCGCCGGTGACCGCGTCGCTGCCGGTCAACCCGTCCTCGACCTCCATCTCGACGACCCGACCCGCCTCGCGGCCGCGCTCGACGCCCTCGACGGAGCCATCGAGATCGGCGACACACCCCCCGAAC
>CALMLJ010000548.1 GCA_937868025.1 uncultured Acidimicrobiaceae bacterium | reverse complement strand
TGCGATGGGTCGTGATGGTCGCGGCGACGCTCGGCGCCTCGCCGAGGAGACCGGTGCGAACGATGGCGAGCAGCTCTGCCGGCGGTTGCTCGGGCCCACCCTCACGCGTCACCTCGTGGCGGGCGACGACGCCGCGCTCGCTCCGCGCTGCAGGGACCTTGAGCGTCCAACCGCGTACACTCCCGTCCGAGGCGGAGCGGAAGCGGAGACTGCAACCGAGGGCCATGATGCGCCGGTCAGCGGTGTCCCAATACGTGGAAGTGAGCACGACCTGACGAACTGCCGAGGACGCGAGATCGGAGAACGACGGCAGCTCGGCATCGAGCTCCGCATCGAACTTCAGTTCCAGCTCCGTCCCGCCCACGGACAACAGCCTGCCCGGTCGGGACCCTTCACGGTGGCGCGCCCCGACGGATTCACCGAGCGTTCACCTCGGTCTGGTTTGCTGACGGCTTCCGATCAGGAGGTACCAGATGGACGTCGTGCCAGTGCACCGAGATCACCCCGCCTACGGTCTTCCACCTCGACCGAGCCGGCGTCGAGTATCCGTCGCCGCGTTGCAGCGGCGCGGAGCACCTCGTCGGTGCAGCTCAAGGTCGTGGAGGACCCCCACGACGACTGATCGCCGGGCGTCAGACTCACCAAGCGCAGGACCTTCGGCCGTGGTGTCGGAGACGGGCGGGACGGATGATGAGGGCGTGAACCAAGAGCGATCGCATCAGCTGTCACCCGATATCCCGCTCGTTCCATTCGACGCTCTCCCTGCCGCCGCGCTCACCTTGTTGAGCGAATCGGGCGGGGCGTGTGCCGCCGTCACGGTGGACGGAGCCCCCTATGCCCTGGTGACACCACGAGAGTTGACCGGAATGACCGCGGACGTCGCTGTCGGTCAACAGGTTCGGTGGGTGCTGCTCGATGCAGGAGCAACGAACGACGAGCGCGAGATCGTCGAGTTGTTCAACGAGGCGGCCTGGCGCTGGATGTTGCTTCGAGGCCGACCCGCGAGTCGGAGCTGACCGGCCGGTCGTACGTACGTGCGACATGTGGTGCTCCTTGTGGATGATCGACCCACATCGTGCGGAAACGAATGGAACAGACCAATCCCGTCTCGCCGTCAACGCTTCTCGCTACGAACGCACCGGTTCCCAACGCGGAGGTAGAACTCGAGCCTCGGGTTCGCGTCGGAGGTGGAGTGCGATTCCGATGCTCACGACCGCCGCCCAGACGCACCACAGCGAGATGAGCCCGCTGGCATTGAGCCAGGCGAGCAGGGCCACAGCGACGAGGTTCACGAGACCGACCCAGCGGACATAGCGAAGGCTCGACATGAGCATCGAGCCGGTCGTCGCCACGACGTACAGGGCAACGACGACACCGCCGTGCCACAGTCCGACGCTGTACGCGATGTGATGGCCTTCCAGCCTCGCCTCCACAGGACCGCGCACGACCGCGTACATCAACACCGCTGCGACGAGGGCCCCGAGGAGTACGAACGACCGGGCGCGGGCTCGATGTTCCTCCGGCTCCAACGCCGCGACGGCGAACGGCACCAGCACCGGCACGACACCGAACGCAACGGCGAGGTAGAGCCAGGCCGCAGCGTGCCACACCCCGCTGTCCACGTGGCCCTGGAGACCCCGCCACACCACGACCTCGATCAGTTGATGGAACGCAAACACGATCGGTAGTGCTGCAAGCGGCCGCTCTCGGGGGCTCCGAACGTGCCGGAACGCATCAACACCAATGACCCCGATGACGATGCCGGCAACGAGATCTGCCTCGGGCGAGAAGCACATCAGGGCCGGTGTTCGAGATCGAAGATGAGGCACCGCAGTTCGCGGATCGCGGCGTCGAGCTCGGAGATGGATCCGTCCAACCTGAGTTGGACCGATGTCGACGCCTGCGCCCGGGTGGTGTGCAGGTCCAGCCCGATGGAGAACAGGTGCCGGATCACCGTGTCGTTCACACCGACGGCAATTCGAAGGCGGTCCCCGTCGGCTGAGCGTTGCTCGACCGCTGCGACGATCTGCACCTCCAGCACGCTCGTCGACGTCGCCGCGACGTGCGCGTCGGGAGTCGCGCGAGGCACGGCCTCGGGCACCACCGCGGGAGCCGCGCGAGGCACGGCCTCAGGCGAGGCATCGGGATCGGGATCGGGATCGGAGTCGGCCGACCGCACGTCGGCGGCCATGACCGTCACGTCGGGCCCCTTCGTCGCGATGGGGATCGCTCCGGCTCCACATCGAGGAGTCGGGGCCCACCTCACCGGCGACCACGTGCCGAGCCAGATCGGACAACAGGAGGTTGCGCCGGCGGGCGTGGTTCCGGAGCCGGTTGAACGCCGCTCCCATGTCGAGCCCCGTCCGCTCGGCCACCATCCCCTTCGCCTGCTCGACCATGATTCGGCTGTTGAGCGCGGACGTGAGCTGGTCGTTGACGGTGTGAGCCTCCTCGACGGCGCGATGCTGCAGGATGCCGATGGTCGCAACATCGGCGAACGCCTGAGCAGCGACGAGGTCCTGATCGCCGAGGTCGCCGAGGTTGGACCGGAACAGATTGAGCGCTCCGATCGTGCGACCTCGGAGCCGCATCGGTAACGCCGTGACCGACAGGAACCCAGCGGCAACGGCCCGGGGCGAGAACTGCGGCCACGGCTGACCGATGTCGGTCAGCTGGATGTTCGCGGTGGGTTCCCCGGTGTTGTAGCACTCGAAACACGGGCCCTCGGAGGCCTGGAGTTCGAACAATTCGAGCGTCCGCATCGCCTCGCTCGACGAGGCGACGACACGAAGTTCGCCGTCGGCGCTGGCGAGCATGATGCCCGCAGCATCGACATCCAGGACCTCGACACACCGACCCGCGAGCTGGGTCAGCAGGTCGACGACGTCGAAGTCGTCGACGAGCACGTCCGCCA
>CALMLJ010000547.1 GCA_937868025.1 uncultured Acidimicrobiaceae bacterium | reverse complement strand
GGTCCCACGTCAGCACGTTGTAGCCGACGTCGTTCATGCCTCGGATGCTCAGCGCGCCGAACAGGATCGGGTCCGCTTCGAGCATCGACCCGGACTGGGACCAGCCGGGCCCCATGAGGATCGTGGGGTGCAGACCGTCGCCCGGTGCCGGGAACCAGTGGAGGCGGATCGTCGTGCCGTCGAAGGACGTGACGTCGACATCGCTCGGGGCACCGACGACCGGAGCCGCCTCGACCGGTGACATCGTCGGCTCCTGGTCGCACAACCGCTCGGGCGCGGTCGTCGTCGCTTCGGCCGCCGTCGTCGTCCGCTCATTGCCGGAGCCGGCCGAGGTCGTCGGCGTGGACGCCGTGTCCGTGTCGTTGGCGCAGCCCGCTGCCGTCAGCGTGGCAGCGAGCGCCACCGAACCGACCAGCCGCCAGCCGCGGCTTCGAAGCATCCCCATGTCGCGATCCCCTCGTGGTCCCCGCCTGCCGGGGGATCAGGAACCTAGTTCGGCTGCAGGAGTTGGATGTCGAGCTCGACCTTGACGGCGTCGCCGAGCAGGGCGGTGTACGCCTCGAAGCCGGCGTGCACCGGGCCGCCGGGGAACGGCTCGGCCTGTGAGGGATGGAACAGCTGGGACGGAGCCGTCCTACGATGACCCGACCACAGGGGGAGACATCACATGGACGTTCGCGAAGCGCTGTACACAACCCGGGCGATGCGGCGGGTCACTCCCGATCCGATCCCCGACGACGTCCAGGCGCGGATCCTCGATGCCGCCATCCGGGCACCCACTGGCGGCAACGCTCAGAACTGGCGGTTCCTCCTCGTCGACGACCCGGAGGTCCGCGCCCAGATCGGTCCGATCTACCGGCGGTGCATCGCCGTGCTCTGGGAGGGCTTCTACGCCGACCGTGTCGCCGCGGCCGAGGCCGACCCCGACAGCGACGACTCGAAGACCTTCGTCAAGGTGCGGCGCTCTGCGCAGTGGCTCGCCGACAACTTCGAGATCTACCCACTGCTCCTCTTCTCGTTCGTCCAGCACGATCCCACCGGGGGATCGATCTACCCGGCGACCTGGAGCGCGATGCTCGCGGCCCGCGCCGAGGGAGTCGGCAGCTCGTTGACCAGCGTCCTGCTCTTCGAGAACGACACGGTGCTGGACGTTCTCGGTGTCCCCTCCGGCGAGGGGTGGCTGATGTCGTCGTGCGTGACGTTCGGCTACCCCACCGGACGCTGGGGTGTCGCCGCCCGTCGTCCCGCCCACGAAGTCGCGTACCGCAACCGCTGGGGAACCGACGTGGGGCTCTCGATCGACGCTCCCCTGTGGCCCGACCGAGACGTCCCGCCGGAGCGTTGACGGCCCTCGATCGGGTAGCGGGGCGGCGGCTCACCCTCACTGGGTGAATTCACCCAGTGAGGTGGAGCGACGTTCCCTTATGGCACGAAACGACTCATACTGGCGGTGGTATGCGCCATTTCCGACCACGACGACCCGCCACTGCGCCGCTCCGTCGAACCATCATCGGGATGACCGTCGTCGCGTCCACGCTCGTGCCGCTCTCCTTCCTGACCACCGTCGCCTCGGCAGCGCCGACCGAGACGTCCGCGCTCACGCTCACCGACGTCTCGGGCGCCCGGATCGCCCGCAACGGCGCCCCCGGAGTGGTCCACGCCCGGGTGAACAACACCGGCTCCGTCGCCACCGCCGATGTCCGGGTCCGCTACCGCCTCCCGTCGGGCGTGCAGCTCGTTCCGGCATTGTCCACCGCCGGCTGCACCGCCGCCGGCTCGATCGTCACCTGTGCGCTCGGCACCCTCGCCGCGGGCACGTCGCGAAGCATCGACCTCGCCGTCCGCGAGCCGCTCGCCACGGCAGTGCTCGGCAGCCGCGTCGGCTACTTCTTCGAACCGACCAGCGACGCGTACGACCCCTCCTCGGGCGAGATCCGCTTGTCCACCTGGTACCACGACGCCGGTGCCGAGGGCACCGACCTCGCCCTGTGCTGGCCGATCGACAATCCAACTCCCAACATGGACGTCGCCGGAGGCGCGTGCGACGGGGCGAACGACGCAGCGGCGCTGGAGCCCGACGAGGTCGCGGTCCTCGACGCGTTCCCTGAACCGTTGGCCGAGTCACTCGTGCGGTCCTGGCAGTTCGACACCGAGATCACGCCGAGACAGTCCGGTTCGTACCGGGCCTGTGGCCTCGCCATCGACGACGGTGGCTACCTGGCTGTGGCGCCGGTCGGTGCCACGCTCACGCCCGCGGACATCCGGCTCAACGTCGCGTCCTTCGGCTCCGTGACCGGCGACCCGTTCGACCTCGTCGCCGGACAGCGGTACCGGATCCTGATGCGCATCACGAACCGCGGCGGTCCCGGCGTCGACAACGGTGCCAACGGCGGGGCGCTGGCGGGGTGGGATGCGTACGGCATCGTGCCGGCCGACGACACGTGCGATCTGGGCGCTGCCGGTGTCTTCGGCACCGCCGATTCGGCCTGGGTGAAGCGCAGCGTCGCCGACGTGGTCGTCGTCGGGTCGAGCGACCTCACCGTGCTCGGCGCCGTCGAGTCCGCGCCGGTCGACGGTGTCCGTAGCGCAACGGTGCGCGTGGGCAACACCGGCGGCGACACCACCGCGGCACGGCTGGCGTTCGAACTCCCGACCGGCAGCCGGCTGACACGGCCACCCACCGGCTGCGACCGGGTCCTCACCGGGCCGCCCCCCACCTGTGAGGTCGACGCGATCTCCCCGACAACAACAGTCGGGGTCGGGCTGGTCGTGTCGGTCGGTTTCTCCGGTGACACCCCCGGTGTCGGCTGGAACCTGACGGCTGTGTCCACCGTCGATGCCGATCCGGCCGACAACCGCGGCAGTCTCGCCTCGCCCCCCGGCTGACGCACGCCGAGCCGCGGCCAGTCGGGCTACGTTTCGGCCATGACCGAAACCAATCGAGCCGTGGTACTCAAGCAGCGCCCGCAGGGCCTGCTCACGTGGGACGACCTCGAGATCGTCGAACAGCCGAGGCCCGAACTGCAAGAGGGCGAAGCGCTCATCGAGACGATGCTCCTCGGCATGGACGCGACCGTCCGCACCTGGCTCAACCGGGGTGAGGGATACCTCCCCGCCGTCGGCATCGGCGAGGTGGTCCGCTGCAGCGGCATCGGCCGGGTCGTCGAGAGCCGCAGCGAGAAGTTCGCGATCGGCGACCTCGGCTACGGCCTTCCGGGCTGGCAGGAATACGCCGTCGTCCGCGACGACCTCTTCACGACGTGGTTGCCGCCCGACACCCAGGACCTCATCTCGCTGATCTCGATCTACGGTGCCACCGGCACGACCGCGCTCTACGGCCTCACCGAGATCGGCGAGGCGAAGGCCGGGGAAACGGTCGTCGTGTCCGCGGCCGCGGGCGCCACCGGATCGCTGGTCGGTCAGATCGCCAAGATCATCGGCTGTCGCGTCGTGGGCATCGTCGGCAGCGACGAGAAGGCCAAGTTCATCGTCGACGAGCTGGGGTTCGACGCCGCCATCAACCACCGCACCGACGACCTCACCGCGGCGCTCAAGGAGCACTGCCCCAACCGCGTCGACGTGTACTTCGACAACGTCGGCGGCAAGGTGCTCGACGCGGTACTGGGCGCACTCGCGATGCACGGGCGGGTTGCCCTCTGCGGTGCCATCTCGGTGTACAACGACCAGGGCCGTCCTCCCGGTCCGGCCAACTACCTCAACCTGATCGCCCGACGTGGCCGCATGCAGGGCTTCATCGCACTCGACTGGGTCGACCGCTTCCCCGAGGCGGCCGCGACCCTCGGAGCGTGGGTCGCGGAGGGCAAGCTCAAGCACTTCGAGCAGTACTTCGACGGCCTCGAGTCGTCGGTCGACGCCCTCAACGCGCTCTTCACCGGCACCAACACCGGCAAGGTCATCCTGCGGCTCCCCGCATCGGACACGACCGCCGAGGCCGGTTCGTGAGCGTCACGAATCTCGACTCGCCGACCAACGCGATCCGGTTCCTCGACGCCGATACCGGGCGCACCCCGGTGCTGGCCCTCGATCTGAGCATCGTCGCCAACCGGTACCTCGA
>CALMLJ010000546.1 GCA_937868025.1 uncultured Acidimicrobiaceae bacterium | reverse complement strand
GATCCGGTGGAGTACGAGTTTGCCGGCATCAACCAGATGCAGGTGCACGAGGCCGGCGGGTTCACCTTTGCCGATGGCCTGCGGGGCACCCTGCGCCAGGACCCCGACGTCATCCTCGTCGGCGAGATCCGCGACGCCGAGACCGCCCGCATCGCCATGCAGGCTGCGCTCACCGGCCACCTGGTGCTGTCGTCGCTGCACGCTGTCGATTCGGTGTCGGCGCTGCACCGCTTCGTCGACATGGGCATGGAGCCCTTCCTGGTCGCCTCGGCGATCAACGGCATCATGGGCCAGCGCCTGCTGCGGCGCATCTGCGAGTCCTGCAAGGAGCCGGCGGTGCCCAACCCCGCTCAGGCCCACATGGTGGGACGGGTGCTCAAGGAGCCGATCGGCGAGTGGATGCAGGGCGCCGGGTGCACCCAGTGCAACCACACCGGCTTCCTCGGTCGCATCGGCGTGTACGAGCTGCTGCGGGTGAACGACGAAATTCGCAACCTGATCACCGAGGGCGCCACCCACGCCGCCCTGCACGAGGCCGCAGCCCGCGACGGCATGCGCACCATGCAGGCCGAGGGCTTTGCCCTCATCAACGCCGGCATCACCACCTTCGACGAGGTGCAGCGCACCGTGTACGCCTCGATCGACGACATGGTCTTCGACGAGGACGCCGAGGTGGGCCTGTCGCAGATCGAAGCCAACGTCCCCGAGCGGACCCACGTCAACAGCACTGACAAGGTAGGGGCAACTTCATGACCGACACGATGGTTCGGTTCCGCTATGAGGGCGAGACCGTTGAGGGCGAAGCGGTCAAGGGCGAAATCAAGGCGCCCTCCTCGCTCGCCGCCCGCAACGAGCTGGCGCTCAACGGCACTCGCGTTTCCAAGCTGACGGAACGCAAGGGCATGAACATGGAGATCACCAAGAAGGGTGTTCCCCTTCTTGAGATCATGCACTTCTGTCGCCAGATGGCCAGCTTCATGCGCGCCGGCGTGCCGGTGAACGACGCCATGCAAAGCCTCAGCGACGACTGCGACAACAAGCAGCTGAAGATCGTGCTCGACGACATGATCCAGCTGATCGCCACCGGCTCCACCGTCGGCGACGCGGCCGCCCGCCACTCCGAGACCTTCCCGCCCTACTTCGTGGCCATCATCCGCTCGGCCGACCTCACCGGTCGCATGGACCGAGCCTTCGACGAGCTGCACCGCTACATCAAGCGAGATGTGGCGCTGCGCAAGCAGGTACGCAAGGCGCTGATCTACCCGATGATCCTCATGGTCGTGTCGATCGCCGTCGTCGGCATCATCGTGGTGTTCGTCATCCCCCGCTTTGCCGAGTTCTTCGAGGGCTTCGGCGCCGAGCTGCCGCTGCCCACGCGCATGCTGATGGCCATCGCCGACTTTGTGCAGTCGACCGCCGGGCTGATCACGCTGATCGTCATCGTCGCTGTAGTCCTGGGCTTCTTCGGCGCCATCAGCACCCGCAAGGGTCGCTACTGGTGGCACGGCGTGCTGCTGAAGATCCCGCTGATCAACAAGGTGATCGTCTACTCCTCCACCGAGCGCTTCGCCCGGGTGCTGGGCGTGCTCCTCGACTCGGGGGTCCCGCTCTCCGACGCCCTGCCCAGCGCGTCGGACTGCTCCAACAACCTGGTGTTCAAGCACCGCCTGGACGGAGCCACCTCGTTGGTGATGCAGGGCGACGGGTTTGCCGAGCCGATGGCCGAGGCCGACATCTTTCCCAACACGATGCTGCAGATGATCAAGGTGGGCGAGCAGACCGGTGAGCTGGCAGCACAGCTGCAAAACGTGGCCGGCTTCTTCAACGACGAGCTGGACTATGCGGTCGACAAGATGACCGAGTGGTTCGAGCCGATCATGATCATTTTCATCGGCGTCGTCGTTGGCTTTGTGGCCCTCGCCATGGTGAGCGCCATGTACGGAATCTACGGCCAGGTCGAGCTCTGATGAGTACCGAGCTCCCACCGGTCGCAACACACAGTTCGTTGGTTACAACGGCGGCACCAACACCGGTGTCATTTCACAAACAGGGAGAAACCCCAATGCACAACACATTGAAGCGCCTGCAGGCACGCAGCGGATCGGGCTTCACGCTCATCGAGCTGCTCGTCGTCATCGCCATCCTGGCGATCCTGTCCGGCGTCGTCGTCTTTGCCGTCGGCAACTCGACCAAGAACGCTGAGAAGGCCGCGTGTGACACAGAGCGCAGTGCGATCGTTACCGCCTGGAACGCCGCGTTCACCTCCAACAAGGTCAACACAACCGCGGAAACCTGGGAGAGCTACCTGCCTAACGGTGCCGCCAAGATCAAGTACTTCGGCACGCCAAGCGCAGCCGGCGGTGCCACCCGCCTGCTGGTCACCACCGACCTTCCGGACTCGGCGGCCGGCTGCGCCTCCATCACTGCAGCCGAACTTCAGTAGCAGCAGCTCAGCGGCCCTCCCTGTGAGCTTGGCGTGGGCGGGATTCACCCGCCCACGCCGGTTCACCCGGGAACCATCGTTTTCGCACAACAAACACATCTCGCCCGCAAGTCGTAGAGGTCGCACGTGTACACCGCAGACGTTTCCCCCATCGAGGCCTACCTCAACGAGCTGATGGAACGGCGCGCCACCGACCTGCACATCGCAGCCGGCTCGCACCCGATGATTCGCATCGACGGCTCGCTCCAGCCGATCAACGGCTCCGAGCCGCTGACGGCCGACGAGACGACGATGATCGTCGATCGATTGGTCGGCCCCAACGACCTCGATCGCTTCAACGAGGACCGTCAGCTGGACTTCTCGTTCCCCTGGGCCGACCGGGCCCGCTTTCGCGCCAACGCCTACTACCAGCGCAACAGCCCAGCGGTGGCCCTGCGGTTGATCCCCACCGAAATCCCCACGCCCCAGCAACTGGGTCTGCCCGACGTGTGGGAGAAGATCGTCAAGAAGCCCCACGGCCTGGTGCTGGCCACCGGCCCCACCGGCTCGGGCAAGAGCACCTCGCAGGCGGCGATGGTGGCCGAGATCGCCGCCACCCGGGCATGCCACATCCTCACCATCGAGGATCCCATCGAGTACATGCAG
>CALMLJ010000545.1 GCA_937868025.1 uncultured Acidimicrobiaceae bacterium | reverse complement strand
CCAGGAGGCCGGGCACGGTGAGGTTCTCCGAGTCCAACCCTTCGATCGCAGTCGCACTCACCAGCACTCCCTCCACACCTGACGGCCCTCAAATCTGACGGACCGTCAGAACTGTAACAGCGGTGGGCGCCGAGCTCTCAGGCCGCGCCCCACCGGGCAACGAGGCGACGGTGGCGGTGCTCGAACACCAGTGGCACGAGCCTCCGCACCACGTGGCGGGCCCCAGCGAGGCGGGGCACGACCGTCAGCCGATCGGTCACCCGACACGTCGTGGCGGACAACGGCGTGACCGTCCGTTCGTGCCGCCAGCGTCGCTGCATCCATGACGTCGACTCCTCCACGAATCCGAAGGAGTACCCGTCGGGGTCGTCGGAGATCGACTCGAACGCGAGCGCGTGGCGATCGAACGGCACCACTCCACCGGCCAACAACCAGCA
The DNA here is from genome assembly GCA_937868025.1 of uncultured Acidimicrobiaceae bacterium. The sequence continues at coordinate 3,254 of CALMLJ010000545.1, read as the reverse complement.
GTGGCACACGGTGCGGCCCATGGTGATGTCCTCCGACGTCAGCCCGGCGACACTTGCCGGGAACGTCATCCGCACCAGCGGCATCAGCTCGTCGCCGACCCCCGCCGGGGTGGCCGCCACCGCCCACACCTCAGCTGCCGGCGCAGCGAGGAGCACCGAGCGCTGGGTGATCACAGGGTCAGCCATGACGGGCGAGTGTAGGGACCTACGATCTCCGGACCGAGACGGCGTCGCGTCGGGCCGAGCATGGAGATGTAGATGATCACGGGTGAGTTGAAGTCGCAGATCGACCGCATCTGGGACTCGTTCTGGTCGGGCGGAATCGCCAACCCGCTCGAGGTGATCGAGCAGATCACCTTCCTCCTCTTCATCAAGCGTCTCGACGAGCTCGAGGCGCTCCGAGAGAACGAACTTCGGACGCTCGGCGAGTCGGACAAGCGCCAGATCTTCCCGGACGGACTCGACGCTCCCGAGGAGCAAGGCGGCCGCGCCTACGCCGACTACCGCTGGTCACGCTTCAAGCACTTCTCGGCGCAGGACATGTACGACGTCGTCAGCAAGCACGTGTTCCCGTTCCTCGCCACCGTCGGCGGCGAGGGAACCACATACGAGTCGCACATGGCCGAGGCCCGCTTCACCATCCCCACACCCGGCCTCCTCCGCAAGGCCGTCGACGGCCTCGACGGCGTGCCGATGGTTTCTCGCGACACCAAGGGTGACGTCTACGAGTACATGCTCAGCAAGATCGCCACGGCCGGCACGAACGGTCAGTTCCGGACACCGCGCCACATCATCGAGCTGATGGTCGAGATGACCGACCCAGCCCCCGGCGACATCATCTGCGACCCGGCCTGCGGCACCTGCGGGTTCCTCGTGGCCGCCGGCGAACACGTTCGGCGCTCGTACCCCGAGGCGCTGCGCGACAAGAAGCTGAGCCGCCAGTTCCACGACGACATGTTCAACGGCTTCGACTTCGACCGCACCATGCTCCGTATCGGTTCGATGAACATGCTGCTGCACGGCGTCGAGCAACCCGACGTCCGCTACAAGGACTCGCTGTCGGAGGAGCACTCCGGCGAGGAGGAGGCGTACTCCCTGATCCTCGCCAACCCGCCGTTCGCCGGCAGCATCGATGCCGAGGCCATTGCCAAGGACCTCAAGCAGGTCGTCTCGACGAAGAAGACCGAGCTGCTCTTTCTCGCGCTGTTCCTCCGGCTCCTCAAACCGGGCGGCCGGGCGGCCGTCATCGTTCCCGACGGTGTGCTGTTCGGCTCGACGAAGGCCCACAAGGCGCTGCGTCGCATGCTCGTCGACGACCAGAAGCTCGACGGCATCGTCTCGCTCCCGTCCGGCGTGTTCAAGCCCTACGCCGGAGTGTCGACGGCCATCCTGCTCTTCACCCGGACCGACTCGGGCGGAACCGACCACGTCTGGTTCTACGACATGACCGCCGACGGTCTCAGCCTGGACGACAAGCGCACTCCCCTCCTCGACGAGTCACTCCTCGGCGCCGTGGCTACGGGCCTCACCGATGAGCAGCACACCAAGAACAACCTGCCCGACGCGCTCGCTCGCTGGGCCCAGCGCAACGGAGCAGAACTGAAGCGCGCTCGTACCGACCAGAGCTTCTGCGTGCCGAAGGCCGACATCGAGGCCAACGACTACGACCTGTCGATCAACCGCTACAAGGAGATCGTCTACGAGGAGGTCGAGCACCGCGACCCACGCGACATCATCGCCGACATCCGGGCACTGGAGGCCGAGATCGCCCAAGGCCTCACCGACCTAGAAGCGATGCTGTGAAGAAGGGGTGGACCGAGGTCGCCTTCTCTGAGGCGTTCAGCGACGTCACGACCGGGCAGCCCAAGACCAAGACCGGCGAGTTCCTGACTAGTGGCGTGATCCCTATCGTCGACCAAGGGCGACAGCTGGTCGGCGGCTTCACGAACGACGCCACCGCACGATGCACATTGCCTCTGCCGTTGATCGCGTTCGGCGATCACACGAAAGCGATCAAGTACATCGACTTCGACTTCGGCGTCGGCGCAGACGGCGTGAAGCTCCTGCAAGCGCAAGAGGGCATCGACCCGCGCTACGGCTACCACTTCCTGAGGTCGGCCAGGCTGACGGATGGCGGATATGACCGACACTTCAAGTATCTCAAGCGGCTCTCCGTCCCTCGACCCTCCCTCGACGAGCAGCGACGGATCGCTGCGATCCTGGATCAGGCCGATGAACTCCGAGCCAAGCGCCGTGCTGCTATCGCCCACCTCGACTCGCTCACCGAGGCGATCTTCCTCGACATGTTTGGCGACCCCGTCTCGAACCCGATGAGCTGGCCGGTGACGTCGATTCGCGACCTGGCCGAGTCACTGACCTACGGATCGTCGGAGAAGGCGCTCGCATCGGGCCGGATTCCGGTACTCCGAATGGGAAACCTGACGAGCACCGGCCGCATCATCACCGGCGATCTCAAGTACGTCGACGAGGCCAAGGACAAGCATCTACTCGAACCGGGAGATCTCGTCTTCAACCGCACCAACAGCGCGGAGCTGGTCGGTAAGACAGCGGTTTTCAACGAGAGTGGCACCTGGGCGTACGCCGGGTACCTCGTGCGCCTCCGCCTCACCGGGTCGGCTGAGCCCACCTACGTGGGCGCATTCATGAATCTCCCGAGCACCAAACTGAAGCTGCGGTCGATGTGCAAGTCCATCGTGGGGATGGCAAACATCAACGCGAAGGAGCTTGGGACGATTCGCCTTCCGGTGCCGCCAACTGCTGCTCAAAGGGCGTTCGCTCAAGCAGCCGACGCGATGGAGAACGAGCGACTCCGTGCCGTTTCAGCGCTCACCCACCTCGACACCCTCTTCGCTTCGCTCCAGGCCCGGGCATTCGCCGGGGAACTCTGATCTCCCACGCTCAGTGAGATTCACGCGACGCGGTCGTGTGAATCTCACGCTGTGCGGTGGCCCGGCGCTCTCGTTCACTGTCAGGGGTCGTTCCTAGACTCAGTCGAGCGGAGCTCGACCAGCACCGTGAACCTCCCTCCTCCCACAAGCACAAGCCCCGGCACACCGCCCGGGAAACGGAGTGAGCGACATGGCACGCGTCAACGAGGCCACCACGATCCCGACCACAACCCGCCCGAGCATCCGCGGCGAGTTCACCCGATACGGCCGGCGATGGTCGTCGTCGATCACACAACTCATCGCGCTGAGCGTCGAACTCGACGACTCCGGCGAATGGGCGCTCGA
>CALMLJ010000544.1 GCA_937868025.1 uncultured Acidimicrobiaceae bacterium | reverse complement strand
GGCGTCGTGTCGTCCTCGACCGCCTCGACGATGCGGTGCACCTCGTCGAGCGGTTCGGCGGCGGTGAGCAGCCGCGAACACACCCACCACAGACCACCGGAGGTGATCTGCCTCGACACGACCCGGCGACATGCCGTGACCAGTGCGACGGGGTCGTTGTGGAACGTGGCCAGGGCCCGGGCCGACTCGACCATGAGCAGATCCTGCGGGGCACCCGACGACCGGGCGACGTACCGGAGCCGCTCGATGGGATGCACGACGGGCACACTAGCTCCGGGAGGGCCGGCGGCGGACTCACGGATCTGCCTCTCCGGGGTGGGCCGCGCTATCTTTGCGACCCGTGACGACGCTACCTGCCGACCTCGTGCTGCACCCGCTGGGCGGGAAGGATCGAACCCTCGACGAGCAGCTCAAGCTGTTCCACCTGGTGGCCGTGGTGCTCGATCCGTACACCTACGAGAGCTCCTGGCTGCTCGACACCGCTGCCCGCATCCTTGCCGGGTTCGCCGGCGCCGACTGCCGGGTTGCGTGGGTCGTCACGGCCGACGAGGACGGCACCAAGGCGTTCCTCGGCGAGCTCGCCGATCAGGCCCTCACGTTCACCGATCCCGACCGTGAGTTCGTCAAGGCGCTCGGCGCCAACGAGCTGCCGGCGTTCGTGCACCTGGCGCTCGACCGGTCGGTCGTCGGCATCGCCGAGGGGTGGAACCCCGACACGTGGCGTCCGATCGCCGAGAACCTCGCCGACATGATGTCGTGGACCGCTCCCACGATGGTCAAGACCGGCGACCCGGCGCCCTACGCCGGCACCCCCGCAGTTCCAGCGCATTCCTGACCGGCCTCGGCCACCTGACCGGCCCTCCCGTCAGCGCGCCGTCCAGCCCCCGTCGACCGCGATCGTCTGACCGGTCACGTACGTCGACGCGTTCGACGCCAGGAACAGCAGCGCTCCGTCGAGTTCGTGTTCTTCACCGGCGCGGCCCATCGGTGCGTTGCGCCGGATGAACTCCATCGAGGAGTCGTCGCCGAACATGTCCTGCTCGGTCATCTCCGACATGAACCAGCCCGGGGCGATCGCGTTGACCCGCACGCCTTTCCGCCCCCACTGGGCGCCGAGCTCGCGGGTCAGGTTGACCACAGCACCCTTGGAGGCGCAGTAGGCCGCCTGCTTGATGGGCGCTGAGCCCACCAAGCCGAGGATCGACGCGATGTTCACGATGCTGCCGTGGCCGCGTTCGATCATCCCGATCCCGACCTGCTGGCTGAGGAGGAACAGTCCGTCGAGGTTGACGGCGATCGTCGAACGCCACCGCTCCATGGTCTCGAGCTCTGCCGGCGTCGTGCCGCCCACGCCGGCGTTGTTGACCAGCACGTCGACGTGGCCGGCCACGGCTTCGGCCGCCTCGGCGAGGGCGATGACCGAGTCGTCGTCGGCCATGTCGGCCGGCACGACGACCACACGGTCGCCGAGTTCGGCCGCCAGCTCGTCGAGGCGATCGGCGCGACGAGCGGCGACGACGACGGTGGCCCCGGCGCCGTGCAGCACTCGGGCGAACCGTCGTCCCAGCCCCGACGAGGCGCCGGTCACCACCGCCACCTGGCCGTCGAGTGAGAAGAGCCCGGACACATCGATCGTCGTCATGGTCGCGAGGGTATCGACCGCGGCGCCGCCGAGGGTTCAGCGGGCAGCGGCGCGAACCATCGCGACGATGCCGTCGGTGGCCAGGTCGGCGAACCGCTCGTCGTCGGACGGCTCGGCCACGTCGATCCAGTTGAGGACCGCAGCGACCAGATGGTCGACGGCCTGGCGGCACAGCCAGTCGCGGATCAGCGCCTCCTCGACGTAGGGAGCGAAGAGGCGGTCGGCGAGGTCGATCTGGATCGACCGGAAGTCGGCGTGGTAGCTGGCGAACTCCGGCTCTCGCGGGGCGTGCACGAACAGGAGCCGGAACCCGTCGGGGTGCGCCCTCGCTGCGGCGAGGAGCACCCGGGCGCTGTGGCCCCCTGAGTGCTCGACGTCGGACACGGTGAGCCACTCGTCGGCGAGCCGCCGCGCCACCTGCTCGAGGATCTCGCGGTACAGGTCTGCCTTCGAGTCGAAGTGGCGGTAGACGATCAGCTTGGTGATACCGGCCGCCCGGGCGACGTCGGCCATCGACGTGGCGGCGAAGCCCGATTCGGCGAACGCGGTCGCGGCGGCGCCGAGGATCTGTGCCCGCCGTTCGTCGCGGGGCATGAGGGTGCGAGGCTCCGTTTGTATACTCCCGAGTTTACAGCTCAGGCGTCTCGTCCCGCCGGGACGAAACCGGTCCGTGGGACCAGGCGAACGTGTCCGGGGGGACGACATGCGATTCGGCATCTTCTACGAACATCAGCTGCCTCGACCGTGGGCCGACGGCGACGAGCAGCGCCTCATCCAGGACGCACTCACCCAGGTCGAACTCGCCGACCGCCTCGGGTTCCAGTACGTCTGGGAGGTCGAGCACCACTTCCTCGAGGAGTACAGCCACTCATCGGCTCCCGAAGTGTTCCTCGCGGCCTGCTCGCAGCGCACCGAGAACATCCGACTCGGCCACGGGATCATCCAGACGGCGCCCGCCTACAACCACCCCGCCCGCACCGCCGAGCGGCTCGCGATGCTCGACCTCGTGTCGAACGGACGGGTGGAGTTCGGGTCGGGCGAGTCGTCGTCGGAAGCCGAGCTCGGCGGGTTCGGCATCGACCAGGCCACCAAGCGCGAGCAGTGGCTCGAAGGCCTCGAGGTGGCGATCCGCTGCATGACCGAGACGCCCTTCGGCGGTCACGACGGCACCTACGTGCAGATGCCGCCGCGCAACGTCGTTCCCAAGCCGGTGCAGTCGCCCCATCCTCCGCTGTGGGTCGCGTGCTCGCGGCGGGACACGATCATGCTCGCCGCCGAGAAGGGCATCGGCGCGCTGAGCTTCGCCTTCATCGATCCACCCGAGGCTGAACGCTGGATGGCCGACTACGAACAGCGTCTCGCCGAATCCTGCGTGCCCGTCGGCAAGGCCGTGAATCCCCAGGTCGCCTGCGTGCTGCCGATGATGATCGCCGACGACGAGTCCGAGGCGCTTCGCCGCGGTATCGAAGGCGCCAACTTCTTCGGCTACTCCCTCGCCCACTTCTACGTGTTCGGTGAGCACGTGCCGGCCCACACCGACGTGTGGCAGGAGTTCGTCGAGCGCCGTGACGCCATGGGGTACTCCCCGGAGGCCGCGATCGCGGCGCAGTCCGAGGTGCTCGGGGCCAAGATCGCCTCGGGCGACCACACCGGCCTGCGCGGGGCGATCGGCACGACCGACCAGGTCCGCGAGTTCCTCCGCCGCTACGAGGATGCCGGCGTCGACCAGGTGATCTTCGTCCTGCAGGCCGGCCGCAACCGCCACGAGCACATCATGGAGAGCCTGGAGCGGTTCGGCACCGAGATCCTTCCCGAGTTCGCCGAGCGGGATCCCGCACACGTCGCCGAACGCGAACGCCGATTCGCTCCCCACATCGAGGCGGCCTTCGCCCGCAAGGCCGAGCTCGGCCTGGAAGAGCCTCGACCGATGCCGGACGACTACGTCATGAAGGCGATCCCCAAGGCGATGGTCGACCGGATGAACAGCCCCGAGGCCACCAAGTTCCTCGACAAGGTGGCCGACGAAGGAGCGATCGGCGAGGCGCAGACG
>CALMLJ010000543.1 GCA_937868025.1 uncultured Acidimicrobiaceae bacterium | reverse complement strand
CGCCCGAGACGCTGGCGGAGCTGCGCGCCGAGGACCGTGTTGTGGTCCGCTACGTCGACAACCCCAACGGTTCGACCGACGACATCGCCGGCGTCTGCTCGGCGGGGCGCAACGTCGTCGGGCTCATGCCGCATCCGGAGCGGGCGTCCCACGAGCTGCTCGGGTCCACCGACGGTGTGGTGTTGTTCCGTTCGCTCCTCAGTGCCGCCGGCGTCTGAGATGGCTGTCGGCGTCTGAGACGCCGACCGGTACGTCCGCTGGCTGGGTTCCCCCGACGAGTTCGCGCACTCGCCCGTCGGGGGACCTCCACGCGTTCGGTTCCTAAGAACGCTTGATACCGGCTTTGGCGAGGGTCTCGGCGCTGACGCCGACCTTGCGCCATGTCGAGTAGTCGATGCCCTTCGAGTTGGAATATCCGAGGCCGACCTTGATGAATTCGGCTTCGAGCTCGCTGAGATCGACGTCATTGCCGATCGTCTGCAGTTCCTTCTCGAGATCGACCTGCTCTTGGAGCAGCAGCACTTCCTGCAACGCATCAGCGGTCGGGAGCTCGTTGGCGATCTTGGCGAGTCGGTTGCTGATCGACTCGGCGGTGCGCTTGCGGCCACGCTTGGGCTTGTTGCTCTTCAGGGCGGCGAGGTACGCCTTCACGGCCCGGCTCTGGTTGCGCCCGGTGGCGAGCGCCTCCTTGTGCTGGTCGCTCATTCCTCGGGTTTTGGCTTCAGCCATTTCTTCTCACCTTTTCGTCGGTTCCATGTGCACACATATCGTCACCGCAACACAATGGGGGACACGCCCGGGGAAATCAGGGGCATGGATCATGTCGCAGTGGCATCGATATTACACAGCCCATCATCGATGACTTGGCACCCCATTGTTCAGTATCGATTTATTCAGATGTGATTGGGTGAATTACCTCCTGGGCCCGTGGGTCGTATCGCACGTCGGCGTTCGATCGGGCGGTGAGGGCGGCCCCTCATCGGTTCAGGCGCTCCGGCGCGGCCACTAGTTTGGGGCCATGGCCGACACCCCAGACGTCCCGGTCCACCGGGCCCTTGGCTTGACCGACGAGGAGTACGCCGACATCGCGACGATCCTCGGACGTCAGCCCAACCACCTCGAGCTCGCGATGTACTCGGTCATGTGGTCGGAGCACTGCTCCTACAAATCGTCGCGGGTCCACCTCGGGCGATTCCCCACCGAGGCACCGTGGGTGATGGTCGGTCCGGGCGAGAACGCCGGGGTGGTCGACGTCGGTGACGGCATCGCGTTGGCGATGCGCATCGAGAGCCACAACCACCCGTCCGCGATCGAGCCGTACCAGGGTGCGGCGACCGGCATCGGCGGCATCCTCCGCGACATCTTCACCATGGGCGCCCGTCCGATCGCGCTCATGGACCCACTCCGCTTCGGTCCGCTCGACGACGCCCGGAGTCGGTGGATCGCCGAGGGTGTCGTGAGCGGCGTCTCGGGCTACGGCAACTCCGTCGGCGTCCCGACCATCGGTGGCGAGGTCGTCTTCGACGAGACCTACCAGGACAACCCCCTCGTCAACGTGTTCTGCGCCGGCCTCCTCCCCCACGACCGACTGGTGCTCGGCCAGGCGTCGGGTGTCGGCAACCTCGCCGTCCTCCTCGGGTCCACCACCGGTCGTGACGGCATCGGTGGTGTGTCGGTCCTCGCGTCCGCCGGCTTCAGCGACGACGAGACCGACGCCGCCAAGCGCCCGTCGGTCCAGGTCGGCGACCCCTACGAGGAGAAGCGGCTCATCGAGGCCTGCCTCGCGCTGCTCGACGCCGGCTACGTGGTCGGCATCCAGGATCTCGGCGGCGCCGGGCTCGCGTGCGCCACGTCGGAGACGGCATCGCGCGGCGGTGTGGGCATGGACGTCTACGTCCGGGCCGTGCCACAGCGTGAGGCGGGCATGGAGCCCTACGAGATCATGACGTCGGAGTCCCAGGAGCGCATGCTCGCGATCGTCGAGCCGGCCAACCTCGCCGATGTGCTGGCGATCTGTGAGCGCTGGGAGGTGCTGGCCTCGGTGATCGGCACCGTGACCGAGGGCGGCGCGTTGCGGCTCCTCGATTGCGACGGCCCCGAATCCGCCTCCGACGACGTGGTGGTCGGCGATCTGCCGGCTGCGTCGTTGCACGAGTCGGCGCCGCTCTACCACCGTCCGCTCGCTCCGCCGGCCGACCTCGACGCCCGCCGCGCCGATTCCGCGAACGCGCTCGACGCCGGCGATCTCGCGGCCGATCTGTTGGCGATGCTCTGCGACACGACGTGGGTCTCGTCGCAGTACGACCACCAGCTGTTCCTCAACACCGTGGAGGAACCCGGCGGCGACGCCGCAGTGCTTCGGCTGAAGCACCCCCTCACCGGGCTCGACACCGGCAGGGGCCTGGCGTTCACGACCGACGGCAACCACCGTTGGTGCGCGGTCGATCCTCGTGTGGGTGCCACTGCCACCGTTGTCGAGTCGGTCATGAACCTGGCGACGGTCGGCGCCCGCCCCCTCGCCCTCGTCAACTGCCTCAACTTCGGCAACCCCGAGCACCCCGAGGTGATGTGGCAGCTGTCGGAGGCGATCGACGGCATGAGCGAGGCCTGTCGGGCCTTCGACCTGCCGGTGATCGGTGGCAACGTCAGCCTCTACAACGAGTCCCGCGGCAGCGACATCGATCCGACGCCGGTGGTCGCGACGCTCGGAATCGTCGACTCCCTCGATCGTCGTCCCCCTGGCGTCGGGCTGGTCGAGGGTGGTCGGCTGCTGCTGCTCGGCAGCACCGAACGGGAGTTGTCGGGCTCGCTGTGGGCGCGCAACCGCGGCCACCGCCGTGGCACCCTTCCCGCAGTCGACCTCGACGCCGCGGCGGCCGTGGCCGGCCTCGTACGGCAGCTCGTCGTCGACGACCGTGTTGTCGGGGCCCACGACGTCTCGTCGGGGGGCATCGCGTTGGCGCTGGCCGAGATGGCGGTGCGTTCCGGGTTCGGTGTGCACTGCGCCCGGATCGCCGACCACGTCGAGCTCTTCGGGGAGTCGGTCGGCCGGGCGGTCCTGTGTGTCGAGGCGGCGTCGGCCCGCGAGGTCATCGACCTGTGCGAGGCCCACGGCGTCCCCGTGACCCAGCTCGGCGCGGTGATGGGTGACCGCATCGTGGTCAAGGACCTGCTCGACATCGACCTCGCCGAGGCGACCACCACCTGGCGTGAGCGCCTTCCCCGCGCCCTGGGCGCCGGCACGGTCCAGGCCTGAACCCGCTGGTTCGCGTCCGGCCTCCCCGGTGTGGAACGATGGTGACCGTGACGGGCCCAGCGCTATCTCCCGGTGACCTCACGGACCGGGATCTCGCCGACGACGGTCGTCCCGGAGAGGAATGTGGCGTCTTCGGCGTCTACGCCCCGGGCAAGTCGGTCGGACACCTCTGTTATCTGGGCATCTTCGCCCTCCAACATCGTGGACAGGAGTCGGCCGGCATCGCCACGAGCGACGGCAAGCACCTGACCGTGGTCAAGGACATGGGTCTCGTGTCGTCGGTCTTCGACGATCGCACCCTCGCGGCGCTCGACGGGCAGATGGGCATCGGGCACACCCGGTACTCCACCACCGGCTCGTCGGCGTGGCAGAACAGCCAGCCCGTCTACCGCGACGTGTCGCACACCCAGTTCGCCCTCGCCCACAACGGCAACCTCACCAACACGGCGGCCCTCGCCGAGGAAGCCGGCATGTTGCCGGGCATGGCGAACTCCGACACCGAGGTCATGGCGGAGTTGCTGTCCCAGCACCTGCACGGCAACCCGCAGTGTGTCGGTCACGAACTCGAGGGTGCGCTCATGGGCGTCCTGCCGAGCATGCAGGGTGCCTTCTCCCTCGTGATCACCGACGCCCACCACATCATCGGCGTTCGCGATCCCAACGGCTTCCGACCGCTCTGCCTCGGCCGCCTCGACGGCGGTTGGGTCCTCGCGTCGGAGTCGCCGGCCCTCGACGTCGTCGGTGCCCACTTCGTTCGCGAGCTCGACCCCGGCGAGATGGTCATCATCGACCAGGACGGCGTGCGGTCGGTCCGGCCGTTCCCCGAGGAGCGCGTCGACCCCAAGCTCTGCCTCTTCGAATTCGTCTACTTCGCCCGACCCGACTCGACGCTTTACGGGCGCAACGTCCACCTGGCTCGCGTCCGAATGGGCGAGCAGCTGGCGGAACAGGCCCCCGTCGACGCCGACCTCGTCATGGGTGTTCCGGAGTCGGGCCTGCCGGCGGCAGAAGGGTACGCCCGTCACAGCGGCATCCCCTACGGCCACGGTCTCGTGAAGAACCGCTACATCGGTCGAACCTTCATTGCCCCCACGCAGGACATGCGGGCGATGGCGGTCCGCATGAAGCTCAACCCGCTGCGGGAGAACATCGCCGGCAAGCGGCTGATCGTCGTCGACGACTCGATCGTGCGCGGCACGACCACCCGGGCGATGGTGCAGATGCTTCGGGAGGCCGGCGCCGTCGAGGTCCACATGCGGGTGTCGTCACCGCCGTACCGCTGGCCCTGCTTCTACGGCATGGACACGGGCACTCGTGGGGAGCTGTTGGCCGCCAACATGGAGGTCCACGAGATCCGCGACTACCTCGGCGTCGACACGTTGTCCTACCTCGGCCTCGACCGTCTCATCGCCGCGACCGGCGCGCCGACATCGGGCTACTGCACCGCCTGCCTGACCGGTGACTATCCCGTCGAGATCCCCGTCGAGCTGTCGGGGTCGCTGGCCCTCCCGCCGAGGGCCGATGCCGGCGTGCGCACCGCGCCCCAGCTCCCGCTCGACGTCCCACCGGTCGTCGCCGGGGGTGGCGGCAGGTGAGCGCGGCATCTCCCTCCCCGGGTGGTGCCACCTACGCCGCCGCCGGGGTGTCGATCGACGCCGGTGAGGCCGCCGTCGACCGCATCAAGTCCCAGGTCCGATCCACGTTCCGCCCCGAGGTGCTCGGCGACATCGGCGGCTTCGGTGGCCTGTTCGCCCTGGGTTCCCGCTTCAAGGACCCGGTGCTCGTGTCCACCACCGACGGCGTGGGCACCAAGGCCATGGTCGCGACGGCAGCGGGCAAGTTCGACACGATCGGCCTCGACCTCGTCGCGATGTGTGTCGACGATCTCGTGTGCCAGGGCGCCGAACCGCTGTTCTTCCTCGACTACATCAGCATCGGCAAGCTCGACCCCGACCACGTGTCGGAGCTGGTCGCCGGTGTCGCCGAAGGGTGCCGCCAATCCGGTTGCGCGCTGATCGGCGGCGAGATGGCCGAGCACCCCGGTGCCATGGAGCCCGGTGAGTTCGACCTCGTCGGCTTCGCCGTCGGCGTCGTCGAGCGCAGCGCGATCATCGACGGTTCGCGGGTCACGCCGGGCGACGTTCTCCTCGGACTCGCTTCGCCCGGTCTCCGTTCCAACGGCTACTCACTCGCCCGCCACGTGTTGTTCGACATCGCCGGACGGTCGCTGGGTGACCCGGCGTGGGACGACGCCGGCGCGCCGACCGTGGCCGAGGAGCTGCTGCGTCCGTCGGTCATCTACGCACCGGCGATCGCAGCCCTCACGTCGGAGGTCGAGGTGCACTCCGTTGCGCACATCACCGGCGGGGGCATCGGCGGCAACCTCAACCGCGTGCTGTCGCCGGTGACCGACGCGGTCGTCGACCGGGGCTCGTGGGAGATGCCGCGCATCTTCGCCGAGATCCAGCGGCTGGGCGAGATCAGCGACGACGAGATGGCCAAGGTGTTCAACCTCGGTGTCGGCATGATCGTGGCCGTCCCGGCGGCCGACGCGAAGCGTGCCATCGACGTCCTCGCCGCGGTCGGACAGCGCGCCACCGTGGTCGGCGAGATCGTCGACGGTTCCGGCCAGGTCCACCTCACGTGAGTACGACCCCGGCATGACCGACGTGTCAGCGAAGGGCTTGTTGATCGCCCACCTCCTCGAGCATTCGATCAAGCACGGCGACTTCACGCTGAAGTCGGGCAAGAAGTCGCCGTACTTCCTCGATTCGAAGCAGACGGCGTGCGACCCCGACGGGGTCGTGCTGATGACCGATGTGGCGCTCGAGCACATCCCGAGTGACGCGACTGCCATCGGCGGCATCACCGTCGGTGCGGATCCGGTTGCGTACGGCATCGCCGCGGTGGCGGCGACCCACGGCCGACGCCTTCGTTCCTTCACGATTCGCAAGGAAGCCAAGGACCACGGCGTCGTGGGTCGCGTCGCCGGAGCGCTGCGTCCGGGCGACAAGGTGGTCGTCACCGAGGACACGACGTCGCGGGGGGTGACGCTCGCCGACGCAATCGACGTCGTGCGCGAGTTCGGCGCTGAGCCGGTCCTCGTGCTGGCCCTGGTCGATCGTGGCGGCACGGCGGCGGGCTACGCCGAGGCGGCCGGGGTGCCGTTCGTGGCGCTGGTGACGGCGCCCGATCTCGGGTTCCCCTACGACAAGGACTCGCCGGAGGCCTGACGCTCGTCGGGCTGCACCTGGTCGGGTTCAACCCCGTCGGGTGCGCCGGCGCGTCGGCGACGGATCGCGATCGCTCCGCCGATGGCAGCGGCTGCACCAGCGCCTCCGAGCATCAGCGGGGAGAGGCTGACCGCCGCCGAGGTCGTCGAGGCCTGGTGGTCCCGTTCCGGTTCGGGATGGAGCGACTTCAACGGGAACGGCGCGGCCAGGCCGAGCTCGCAGTTCAGCGAGTCGATGCCGCCGACGTGGCGGGTGATGTCGCCGACGCTGTTGTTGGCCGAGAGTTCACGGCTGATCGCGGCGAGGCCCGTCGCGGACAGGTCGCCGTAGTCGGCGGTGGCGGGAGCGGCGTGCTCGATCATGGTCGTGAAGATCGAGAGCGTGTCGTCGCCGTTGTCGACCACCTCCACGATCCGGGCCTGCTCGGGGTAGTCGACGTGGGACGCCGTGGTGATCTGCCAGAAGCCGCCGGAGCGCCGGAGGGGGTCGGGCATCGGGGCGATGGAATTGCTGTGGGTGTGCCCGTTCACCCAGGCGATCACGTTGGGGTAGCGGAGCAGTGTCGCGACGAGCTCTTCGCCCTGGACGCGCCGTTCGTCGGGACGGGTCGGATCGGCCGAGCCGGTCATCGTGCCGCTGGTGAAGTGGCTGAAGATCACAACGAGCCGGTCGTCGCACGCCTCGCACCGTTCGTTGCCGTCGGTGTCGTACCAGAGGGAGCTCACCGACCGCAGTTGCCGTTCGATCCACAGGAGTTGGGACTCGCTGATGGAACCGGAGTTGTAGCCGCCGGTGTCGAGGGACAGGCCCACCACCGCAGGTGACACGTCGAACCGGTAGTAGAGCGCATCGCCGTCGAGGTGGTCCTCGTTGTACCCGTGGCCGATCGGGCCCGGCCGGTCGGGTGAATCGGCCTTCGGATCGGCGAGGTGCGCTGCGACCCATTCGGCGGTGGTGACGGTGCGGCGGGTCGGATCGGCCGTGACCGATCGCCCGTCCAACTCTCCGCGAGCGACCCGCTCGGGGATCGAGCCGGTGTCGGCGGCGAAGGCGGCGATCAGGCTTCCGATGCCGGTGGAGCCGACCCCGGTGATCTTGAGGTCACCCGTGAGCAGGCGATCGATGGCGTCGGTGCGAGCCAGGTTGCCCTGCAGCAGACCGTCGTGGTTGCCGTAGGTGGAGTACCACGGGATGTCGAGACCGACCGAGGTGAACCCGGCGATCGCCGCTGGCAGGAACCCGTCGATCGTGGGGAACCCGAGTTCGGTGGCGTAGCGATCGGTCGCAGGTCGGTCGGGGTGCCAGTACCGCGCGTCGCCCCATTCCGCGAGCTGCACGCCCTCGTAGTCGGTCGGAGCGCCGCTGTTGGGGGTGACCACTCCGCCGTCGAGCACCCCGATGAACCAGTCGAGCTCGTTGTGCTGTTGGTTGTCGATGTTGTCGCCGGTCGAGACCGCGCAGTCGAAGCGGCGCCCGGTGATGGGCCCCGTACGGAGCGACCGGACGCGGTCGACCATCGAGGCCTGGACCTGGGTCGTCAGCAGCTCCTGTGGCCGAAAGGCAGCGCTGAACTCGGCAGTGACGTCGTCGAGGTACTCGACACGGCCGGGCGACTGGGCATCGATGACGTGCACGTCGGTCAGGTGCACGAAGGAGGCGAGCGCGACGCGCCGGTCGGCTCGCCCCGCGCTGAGGACGGCGAGGTCCGGCCGGGCCAGGGTCGGCCACCCGGCCGTCGCCCGGAGCGACACGTAACCCGTTCCGGGTGCGCGTTCGAGTGACGAGACGAGGGTGGTGCCATCCGGCGACGCCGCGGTGGCGAGCGTGGCCTCGAGAGCAGCGGCGCGTTCAGGGCTCCACACCCACGGTGTCCACCACGCCGCGGCAACGGTGCCGCCCGCGCCGAGCACACTGCGCCGACGGTACCGGCGACCCCCCGAGTTCATCGTCGGTCAACCTACCGCTGCCGCCGACGTGTCGCCCAACATTTCGAGAACGGCGTTCACCGTTTCGCGCCCCCATCTCGTTTCGGGCGGTCGGGGGGTGCGGCAGTAGGCTCGCCGACCATGGCCCCAACCCCCACAGCGGCGTTCTCGGTGCGGATGCGTGTCCGCATGATCAACGAACCCGGCATGCTCGGACGACTCACCCTGGCGATCGGCGAGGCCGGCGCCAACATCATCGGTCTCCAAGGTTTCGAGGTGAAGACAGCGCACCTCGAGGAGGACGTCGTCATCAACTGCGGCAGCGTGCCGCACCAGGACGCGGTGCGCGGCGTCATCGAGGCGCTCGACGGCATCGAGATCCTCGAATGGGAGGACCGCACCTTCAAGATGCACGAGGGCGGCAAGATCGAGGTGCTCCCGCTCGCACCCGTCGCCGATGCCGACGACCTGTCGATGGCCTACACGCCGGGCGTCGCCCGAGTCTGCATGGAGATCGCCAAGGACGAGGCTCGCAGCCACGACCTCACCATCCGCCGCAACACGGTCGCCATCGTGTCCGACGGCACCGCCGTGCTGGGCCTCGGCGACATCGGCCCCTACGCGGCCATGCCGGTGATGGAGGGCAAGGCCCTGCTGTTCAAGCACTTCGCCGGGGTCGATGCGTTCCCGATCTGTGTGAAGACGAACTCGGTCGACGAGATCGTCGACCTCGTGATGAAGCTCGAACCGACCTTCGGCGGCATCAACCTCGAGGACATCAAGGCGCCCGAGGCCTTCGAGGTCGAGGAGCGACTGGTCGCGGCGCTCGACATCCCCGTGTTCCACGACGACCAGCACGGCACGGCCATCGTGACGCTCGCGGCACTCGACAACGCCCTCAAGATCGTCGGGAAGAAGCACGGTGAGATCAAGGTCGTCGTCGCCGGCGTCGGCGCTGCCGGCGTTGCGGTGTCGAAGATCCTGATGGGCGCCGGTGTCGTCAACATCATCGGCGTCGACCGCGCCGGCTGCGTCTACGACGGGCGCGAGGGCCTCAACTCGTCCAAGCAGTGGTTCGCCGAGAACACCAACCCCGAGGGCCAGCAAGGGTCGATCTCCGACGCCATCGCCGGCGCCGACGTGTTCATCGGTCTGTCCGCCCCCGACCTGATCACCGTCGACGACGTGAAGTCGATGGCGAGCGACCCGATCGTGTTCGCCATGGCGAACCCCGATCCCGAGATCCGCCCCGAGTTGATCCAGGACATCGCCGCGGTGATCGCGACCGGCCGCAGCGACTTCCCCAACCAGATCAACAACGTGCTGGCCTTCCCCGGCATCTTCCGTGGCGCGTTCGACGCCGGGGCCCGCAAGATCACCGAGAACATGAAGGTGGCCGCCGCCCACGCGATCGCCGAGGTCGTCGGCGACGAGGTCCGCCCCGATTTCATCATCCCGTCGGTGTTCGATCCCCGGGTCGTCACGGCCGTTGCCGAGGCGTCACGCGTCGCCGCCATTGCGGACGGTGTCTGCCGCTCCTGACCTGATGGCCTCGATGTCGATCCGCGCGGTCACGTTCGACTTCTGGAACACACTCG